>DASRZG010000383.1:0-3454 GCA_035686585.1 Phycisphaerae bacterium | reverse complement strand
GAGCACCAGGCACCCACACGCCAGAAGACACACTGCCGTCGGCTCGGGGACGGGACCGTACTCTATGTGTATGCCCGGGTTGTTCGCGACGATCGTGGGAATGTGCGTCTCAATGGAAGCTTCGTCGAGGGACTCGTACGGGAGGTAGAGTTCCTCCAGTTGGCACAGCCCGGTCAATGGCGACAGGTCACAGATCCAGTTGCCCCAGAGGTTGAGGTACTCAAGGCCCGTCATCCCCGCCAGCGGGGAAAGGTCGCTGATCCGATTGTCGCGGAGATCCAGTTCCTTCATCCCCGTCATGCTTGACAGGCCGGAGATGTCCGCCAATCGGCCGTTGCGCAGGCTCAGGGATTCCAAGGACTGCATCTCGAACAGGGGTGCGTAGTCGCCGACGGGATTGTCCGATAGGTCCAGGGCGACCAGGCTGTGCAGGTTCCGCAGGGGTGAGATATCCGTGATGAGGTTCCCGTCCAGGCCAGCGCCGATAAGGGCAGGCAATTCCGCCAATGGCGTGATGTCTGTGATCCGGTTCCCTGATACCACCAACTGGATCAGGTGCTCCATCCCACGGAGCGGGTCCAGGGAATCGACGCGGTTCCAGGGGACGATGATCCACCGGAGGTGATCCAGACCCGAAATGGGCGTCAGATCGCGAATCCGACCGTACGAGATGGCAAGGAAATGCAACCGGGTGGCGTACTGGAGCCCTTCGAGACTCTCGACCCCGCCGGTCCCTCCCCCGTCCAAGAGGCTCCCTATGCGCGCAATCGCCTCGGGCGTCACCGGTTCGGACTCGCCGATATTCAACTGATCACGTATGGCTGCTTCCAGGACCGGATCGGGTATCTCGACCACTCCCCCGGATGACATGCCCGGCCAGAACGCCACAAGCGCGATCAACAGGCCCGCCCAACTCAGTGAGATTCTCCGGCTGTTCATGGAACTGTCCTTCCCTCGATACCAATCGCCTTTCCCCGTTCCCGGCCCCGCCCACGCCCGGTCCTGCGCCGCGCGGAGGACGCGGGGCGGGAACGTATCAGGAAGTCCCAGCACAGATCCCCGTAGCCAACGGACATCCGTGCCCGCAACTTGACTTCTACCCCCCCCCCCGGGGAACCTGTCAAGACGAAATCGGAAATTACTTCGACCCCCGCCTGGGGCCCACAGCGGACGGCCGGCCAGGGCCATTCCGCAGGCAACACGCGCTACGCCCCAGCGACCGGGGCTGTTTACAAGACCGCAGTTTGTAAACACCCCCGAAACACCCGTAAGTCATTTGTTTGCAATATGATATGCGTGTTTCCCGCTGTTGCCTGCGGAGGCTTGTAAACAGGCACAAATGTGGTCATTGTTTTACGGGTTTACGTCCGACGGCGGATAGGGGACGCGGCCGGGTGGGGAGATTTCGCCTCGGTCCGGCCCCGCCCTCAGGCCGTCGGGGCGTCGGGGGGGAGCTTCAGGTCCAGGGCCTGGACGTTGGCGGCGAACTCCGCCGGCGTCCGGCAGCCGACCAGGGGGAAGACGTTCATCGGCTGGGACAGCACCCACGCCAAAGCCATCTGCGGGATGGTCAGGCCCATCTCATCGGCGACGCGCCCAGCCCATTCCAGGCGGTCGAAGTTCTCGTCCGTGCAGTAGCACTTGACCACGAGCTTGTCGAAGTAGTCCTCCGACGCGGCCACGGCGGCGCGCGAGAACCGGCCCGAGAAGAACCCGCCCGCCAGCGACGACCAGAACAGCACCGGCAACTTCGTCCTGGCGTACCACGCCCGGTCCGCCTCCCCCGCCGGGCCGGAGATGCTCACGCAGTTGTCCCACGGCACGTCGGCCGGGAGCGCCAGGCTGTGGTTGGGGCTGCTGGCGGCGAAGGGCGTCAGGCCGCGGGCGGCGGCGTACTCGTTGGCCTCGGCCACGCGCGACGCCGTCCAGTTGGACCCGCCGAACGCCCGGACCCTGCCCGCGCGCTGGTGCTCGTTAAGCACTTCGATGATCGGCCCGACGGGCACGGCCGGGTCGTCCCGGTGCAGCAGGAACAGGTCCACGTAGTCGGTCCCCAGGCGCTCCAGCGCCGTGGCCACGTCGGCGTTGATGTCCTCCGGCGTCACCCGCTGCCGCTGGGCGGTGTGGTGGGCGCCCTTGTCGAGGATCACGACCTTGTCGCGCACGCCGCGGCTGGCGATCCACCGGCCCAGCATGGTCTCGCTCTTGCCGCCGGCGTAGACCAGGGCCGTGTCGAACGTGGTGCAGCCCTGCTCGTAGATCCCGTCCAGCAGGGCCATCGACCCTTCGGAATCGTCCGTCGAGATCATCACCAGGCCCTGGATCAGCCGGGACACCGGCTTGTTGACGCCCGCGATCGTTCCGTATTTCATGCCCATCGCCTCGGTCACTCCATGGGGTACTTCAGCCCGAACGCCGCCCGGATCGCATCCAGCGTCCTCATCACCGACAGCGTCTCCGCCAGCGGCATCACGTCGCTTTCGGTCCTGCCCGCCCGCAGGCACCGGCCGACCTCTTCGGCCTCGTAGTTGTAACCGTTGCCCTCGCGCGGCAGGTCGATGGTTTCCGGCTTGCCGCCGGCCGTCACCGTCAGCGTCTGCCCGCACCACCACGGCGAATGCAGCCGGATGTCGCCGTCGGTGCCCAGGATCACCGCCTCCATGGGCGTCTTGGTCCGCACGGCCGAGTACAGCACCGCCAACCGCCCGCCGGGGTGCTTGAGCACGTACGCCGCCTGCTCGTCCACGCCCGTGGCGCCCAGGTCCGCCAGGGCCGCCACCTCGGCCGGCTCGCCCAGGATCATCGACGACAGCGACACGGGGTAGACGCCCACGTCCAGCAGCCCGCCGCCGCCGAGGTTGGGGTCCAGAAGCCGGCTGGAGGGGTCGAAGCCCGCCCGGAAGCCGAAATCGGCCGCCAGCATTCGCACCTCGCCGATGGCCCCGTCCGCCAGCAGCTTGCGCAGCTTGACGATGTACGGCAGGAACCGCGTCCACATCGCCTCCATGCAGAACACGCCGGCAGCGCGGGCGGCGGCGATCACCTCCTGGGCCTCGGCGGCGTTGATCGCGAAGGGTTTTTCGCAGAGCACCGCCTTGCCGGCGTTCAGGCACAGCAGGGAATGGCCCTTGTGCATCGGGTGCGGGGTGGCCACGTAGACGGCGTCGACGCCCGGGTCGTCGGCGAGGGCCTCGTAGCTGCCGTGGCAGCGGGCCGCGCCGAACTCGACGCCGAACTCCTCGGCGCGGTCCTTGCTCCGCGAGCCCACGGCCGCCAGCTCGGCGTCCTTGGCGCTCTTGAGCCCCTCGGCGAACTTCCGGGCGATCTTGCCCGGCCCCAGGATGCCCCACCGGATCTTCTTGGCCATTTGCCGGCTCCTTCCTCGTCCACGTGCCCGCCGGCGCGCCGCCGCGCCCGCAGGCCGTCCTGATACCCAACACCCGCCCCGCCTGTC
>DASRZG010000382.1:0-4563 GCA_035686585.1 Phycisphaerae bacterium | reverse complement strand
GGTCCCGATCGCCGTCATGAAGCGCCGCGTCAGCTCGTCGCTGAACTGCTGCAGCTCCTCAGAAGGGCCTGTGCTCTCTCCCACGCTCATGCCGGCCTTCTCCGCCAGCAACAAGGTCAGCAACTGGCCGAGGCCCGGCGCCTGGCCAAGCGCGACGTCGCCCGGGCCGAGGGCGAGTCGCGGTCCCGGCAGCTCCTGGGCCGGGGCGAGGCCGCACGGATCGCCCAGACCGGCGTGGCGGAGGCGGCCGTGGCCCTCAAGAAGATCCGGGCCTACGGCGACCCGCGCCTGTTCGCCCTCAACCTCCTGGGCGGGCAGCTCGCCGCATCCCGCCAGCCGCTGGTGCCGCAGCGCCTGCTGATGATGGGCGGCGGCAAGGACGGCGGGGCCGAGGTGGGCTCGATGAGCCTGCTGGGCAACCTGATCGCCCTGCTGCTGGCGGAAAAGGCCGGCGTCGACCTCGGCGCCGCCCCGGCCGAGATGGCCGAGTTGAACCAGTACGTCGAAGACCTGGTCGCCAAGGCCGGCCAGGACGCACCGCCCGTGGGAGATGCACCGGACGCCGCTGACGCAGCCGACAACGACGCCTCGGCAGAGCAAGGGGATGGCGAAGGTGGGAACGGGACGTAGCTGCCCCATCCAACCTCGGTGGCGCCCTCAAGCCTGTCCCGTCGGGGCGAAGCGATCCGCGGGCCTCCCCGCGGATCGCTGAGCTTCGGCGTGCGGTTGTTCTATTTCGCCCCCGGCCCTCGTGGCCGGGGGCTATGCCCCCCAACCCCGTGCCCGGACATCCCCCGCGCCACAGTGGCACGGGTGCAAACAACGCACCCGTGTCGAAGACCCCGTTGGGGGCACCCCTGGCGAAGGAAGCCCTTGTGCCCCGATGGCCCGTGATGGACAATCCCGGCGTGTTCCTGCCACAGGGGACAGTCCGTGACGGATAGGCTGGACACCACCGATGGGAGCAGCCGCGACGCGGCGCCGGCCTGGCCGGTGGTGTTCGGCGTGCTGTCGATCGCCCTGGCCGCCGCGTGCCTGGCGCGGACGAACAGCTACACCACCGACTCGGCGTGGCACTACGTCCGCCGGCTCCTGAACGAAGGCAAACCGCCGAACCTGCCCGTATCCCTGGGGCTGTTCACCATCCGGTCCGTGTCCTGGCTGACCCTGATCGCCGGCGGCGTCCTGCTGCTGTGCCGGAAGCGGCGGGCGGGACAGGCGCTGCACCTGCTCGGGGCGGCGGCGCTGCTGGCCATGGTGTGCATGCCCGGGGCGGCCTACGCCGTCCGGCCCGGGCTGCCCGCCTACCCCAGCGTCATCCCTCCCTACAACGACTTCCAGAAGGTGGCGATGATCCTGATCGACCTGGTCTACCCGGCGGTCGTGCTGGCGTGGCTGGCGGGTCGGCGGCTTCGTCCGCGCCCGGACCCGCCCGCGCGCCGCCCGATCTGGCCGACGGTGCTGGGCGCCCTGGCCATGGCCTGGGCCGGCGGGGAATTCCTCCGCCTGGCGGCGCTGGTGATCGGCTGGGTGTTCCTGCCCCCCTTCCTCCCCGCACCGGCGACGATGGCCAGCCTGGCGCTGATCGGATGGCACGTCCTGGCGGCGATGGCCTGGTTGGGCGCATGCGTGTCCGGGTGGCTCCTGCTGCGCCGCCGAGGGGCCGGCGCCAGCGGGCTGGTGGCCTGCGGGACGGCGCTGTTGCTGCTTTCCCTGCTGCTCCCCTGCCAGCAATGGATGCTGTGGCGGATGCGCGGCGCGCTGCGCGGCGCCATGTGGCCTCACCTGGTCGCCTCGTTGGCCTTGCCCGCGGTGGGCAGACTGATCTTCCCCTCCGCCGTCCTCATCTGGATGGCCCGACGGACCATCCGCGACCAGGTCCGATCGTGGGGCCGGGACGGAGCCGACAAAGACCTCCAAGGGAGGGCAGATGGCCTCCGATCCGCCGTTGCCGAATGACAGACCCGGCGCGCCAGTGCTCGCGACGCCCGCGAGCCCGCCGCCGGCGCCGCTGGCGCCCCCGGCCGGCGGGCCGGTCTGGCCGAAGGTCATCGGCGTACTGTCGATCGTGATCGGGGGTGAAAGGCTGGTCTCGGGCGCCGCTATGACGATCGTCTCCTTCGGGCGCGCCCTGTTCACCGGACACCTGAACCTGGGCAACCTGTCGCGGCTGGGATTCCGTGAATGGCTTTCTGCGGGGGCCGAAGGCGGCGGCAACGTCGCCTGCATGCTGCTGGTGGCGGCGGGCGTGCTGCTGCTTCGACGGCGACGGATGACCGTTCCGCTGCACTGGATGGCGGCGGTAGGCACGCTGATCGCCGGGGTGCTCTTGGACGCCTTCTATGCCCGCGTGCTCTCGAATGCCTCTGGAGAGGCTGGGGCAGTGCGGCTGTACCATGGCCTGAGTTTGGCGGTGCGGCTGGCATACCCGGTCTTCACAGTCATGTGGTTCCGGCGCGATTCCGTCCGGCAGCAGATGGAGCTCTGGCGGACGCGCCAGGGCCGGCGGGCGGCCCGGCACGTCGGCGTCGCCTGGCCGGCCGTGCTGGGGGTGGTGATGACGGTGCACGCTGGGAGCCGCCTGCTTGGGTGTCTGCCGCTACTGGCCTTGCCCCTCTTGCGAGACAGCGGACGGTTCTGGCCCCAGGAGGGATCGCTCGGGGCCGCCGTCTTCGGGACCCGCATACTGGCGCTGCCCGTGTGCATCGTGGCGATGGTCGGCGGCTTGCTGCTGGCCCGCCGCCGGCGGGCGGGGGTCGTGTGCCTGCTCATCTATGCCGGGATCGAGCTCATCCTCTCGCTGGCATATCCCGCCCTCCAGGCGGCCATGGCCGCAAGAGACAAGTACCTGTGGCAACTGCTGCCCTCCTTTGTCACCGGGGCCCTGCTGACTGCGGCCTTGCCGGCCTTTCTGCTGGTCTGGTTCGCCCGGGGCAAGGTGCGGGCGCACGTTCGATCGTGGCCGCTCCGGCCCGCGGAGGCGGCGGGCAGAGTTTGAAAACCTGCGCCGACCGCGTATAATGCCGCCCGTGAGGTCCGCGGCGCGCGGTCCGGCGGGCGGGCGGCGCGCGGGCCCCCAACGAACGGAAGATCATGACCAGATTGCCGGTAATCCTCATCCTGGCCCTGGCGTTCGCCCTGCCGGCATCGGCCGGCGAGGAGGCGGAGCTGATCTGGAAGGACGGCAAGTGGGCCCCCCTGCCCGCCCCCGCCAAGGGCACCCCCGAGGGCGAGGCCGCCATCGTCCGCCAGGAGATCGACGCGGGCAGGCACGACCAGGCCGTCAAGGCCGCCAAGGCCTTCTTGAAGAATTACAGCCTGCACCCGCTGCGGGAAGACGTGCTGGCGATGGCGGGCGACGCCCAGATGCGTCTGGGCAACTACTGGAAGGCGCACCTGCAGTACAAGCAGCAGCTCGGGGAGTTCCCCAAGGGCGCCTTGAGCGAGCGGGCGCTGGAGCGCGAGATGGAGATCGCCAAGGCCTTCCTCGACGGCAGGAAGCGCAAGTTCGCCGGCGTGCTGAAGATCGGCGCCGCCGACGACGGGGTGGAGATCCTCGAATCCGTCGCCGTCCACGCCCCCATCTCCGAGCGAGCCGAGATCGCCCTGATCACCATCGGCGACTACTACTTCGACAACCGCCGCTGGGAAGAGGCCGCCGCCCAGTACGACGGCTTCATCTCCCTGTACCCCAAGTCGCCCCGGGGCCCGTACGCCCGGTTGCGGGCGGCGGAGTCGTTCCGCCGCGCCTACCGCGGCGGCGGCTACGACGAGACCCCCCTCATCGAGGCCGAGACGCGGTACAAGGCCTTCCGGCGCGAACACCCCGCGGCCGCGGCCGAGGCCAAGGTGGACGACATCCTCCGGCAGATCCACTCCGACCGCGCCCGGAAGCAGTTCACGGTGGGCCGGTTCTATCTCCGCATTGGCCGCAAGGAAGCGGCAAGGTACTATTTCGCACTGGTGACCACCGAATTCAGCGACACGGTCTGGGCGGAAGAGGCGAGGCAGGAGCTGGCCAACCTCCCCGCCGAGCCGGCGGAGCCGGCCGGGCCCGCCGAACCCAAGCCGCAGGCCGAGGCCCCGGCGAGCTGACCGCGGCGGGCGCGATAGAGGACAGAAGCGATGGCAACCATGTTCCGAACCGATCGGGCGGCGTGGGCGTTGGCGGGAGCGCTGCTGGCGGCGCTGCCGGCCGGCTGCGCCAACGTCGATCCCTCCGCCGGGTACACCACCGCCTCGCAATACCCCCGCGACGTTCGCACCGTGGCCGTGCCCATCTTCGTCCGGGGGGCGGGCGAGTTCCGCCGGGACTTCGAGATCCGGCTGACGGAGGCGGTGAAGAAGCGGATCACGATGGACACGCGATACCGCCTGACGGATCCGTCCCGCGCGGACACGCTGCTGCTGGGCACGTTGAACTGGATCCAGCAGAGGCCGCTGAGCTACGACACCCGCGAGGGCCGGCCCCGGGAGTACCAGGTGCGGGTGAGCGTGGACCTCCTCTGGAAGGACCTGCGCGGGACGGGGCGGATCCGGGTGGAGCGGAAGGACTTCCGGGTG
>DASRZG010000381.1:0-4805 GCA_035686585.1 Phycisphaerae bacterium | reverse complement strand
GGCCAGCCAGTCGCTGGCCAGCGTCCCGTCGGCCGGGACGTGCACCGTCGCCAGGTCGCCCTCGACGATCAGCGGGTCCACGTCGATGGTCTTGGCCACGCCGTAGGCCACGTCCTCGGCCTGGGGGGGATAGGCCGGGGCGAACTCGTGCTGGACCGTCCCGTCGGGGCGGACCAGCGCCAGGTACTCGCCCTCGCCGGCCAGCTTGAAGTTGGTGTGCAGCTCCTCGCCGGGCACGCGGCGGTCCTCGCCGGAGGCGAAGACCAGCAGGTATTCCCCCGGGCCGATCACCACGGCCGGGAAGGACCATTGGGCCGGCTCGTCCGCGTCGTCGGTCAGGCGCCACCCCGACAGGTCCTGCGCCGAGGTGCCGGCATTGTGGATCTCGATCCAGTCGCTGAACCGCCCGTCCCGGTCGGCGATGGTGCTGTCGTTGATGGCCATGAACTCGCTGATGTACACGTCCGAGCTGAGCATCAGCCGGGGTTCGAGGGCCTCCAGATGCGAAACGATCCCCTGCGATCGCGACATTCCGCCGCTCATCCACGTCCTCGCTTTCCTGGCTCAGCCGCCCGCCCCGCCTGCCCGACCTGTCAGGTGCCGTTCGCGGCCTAGACGGCCTGCTTGCTCCCGTAACGCGGAGCACCCTATATCTTAACGATTTCCTCGCCCTGTGGCGCGGCTTTCGGCGCGCAGGGTGGGATTCGGCACGGGGCGGTCCGGCAGCGGGGTCATCTCCGCCGCCGGCACGCAAAGGCCCCCAGCAGCAGCAAGGCCGTCAGGGACGGCTCGGGCACCACGGTCAACGTTCCCCAGCCCTCGTCGTAGACGACCTGCCCCAGCTCATTGTTGATCCGGATTCGCAGGCCGATGTCGTGCGGGCCTTCCGTCAGGCCCATCCCGGCCAGCTCGTCATAGCCCATCGCCACAGTGGCCCCGACGGCATCGCCGAACAGCCCGTCCCCGTCCAGGTCCCATTCGTACCCGTCGATGCTGTAGTCCCCGTAGGAACTGGTGCCGGCATACGAACCCCGCCCGTCGAACACGACGGTCCCGCCGGGGGCAACCTGGTAGCTGCCGCACTCCGCCCGGGGCTCGTACTGCCGGGCGTAGCTCCAGGCCCACGCGAACCGGCTTGTGTAGGCGTCCCAGGCCGTCTCCATGTCCGGGGCGTACGCCCCGTAATCCCTGGCGGCGGGGTTGGCCGGGTGCCAGGTGGCGTCCAGGCCCGGGTTGCCCACCACGCCGCCGGTCTCCGGGGCGGGCAGGGACGGCGCCTTGCTCCAGAAGTTGTCGGCGAAGGTGAAGCTGGCCGGATCGGTGTTGCTGCCGGGATAGGCGACGGCCGCGCCGGCGTACTCGATGAGGTTGTTGGCGAAGGCGTTGTCGCCCGTGGGAGGCGTGGCGGCGCCTTCGTTGAGGATGCGGATCACGGCCCCGCCGGGCTGGAGGTTCCGGATGGTGTTGTAGCGGAACTCGTCGTACCGTGCGGTGGTGTACACGACGCTCTGGGGGCTGGCCCCGACCAGCACGTTGCCCATGGCGATCTGGTGGTGGTTGTACAGCCCGTTGCCGCCGAACTGGAAATTGCGCTCCCCGGCGTTGTCGAAGAAGTTCTTGTAGAACCCCATGTTGTACGAGCCGTTCTTGGCGTGGATGCCGCAGTTGCCGCCGATCATCGTGCTGCGCATGATCAGCCCGCCGGTGGTGCCCATGAAGTCGAAGCCGCAGTCCCCGTTGACCTCGGCGGTGCAGTTGTAGAAGAGCGTGTCGCTGGTATAGTCGGACTTCCAGTTGTCGGTGTTGCCGGAGGTCGACGGCATGGTCACCGAGCAGTTCTTCATGATGATGTGATGGCTGGCGGGCCCCCCGGCGGACTGGAGGTGGATTCCCTCCTCCGTCGCTCCCCGGACCACCAGCCCGTCAAAGAGGATGTAGGAGCAACTGGCGATCTGGATCCCCTCGCTGCTGACGCCGCCCAGGTCGAACACCGGGCGGTTCATCGGATCCTGGGCCACCACCTCGATCAGGCTGTCCGGCGCCCCGTGCTTGTTCGCCAGCCAGTAGTGCCCGTAGGTGCCCGGAGCCAGCAGGATCCTGTCCCCGGGCCCGGCGGCGGCGAACTGGTTGGCGAAGTTGCCGGGGTTGGCCAGGCGATCGGCGGCCTCCGCGACGGGACACAGCGCAAGAACAGACAGCAACACAAAAGGCGACCATTTCATCGTATTTCCCTTTCCGGCAGGTGCATGGGCCTCCATCCAACACCCGATAGGCTAACCGGAACGACGGATTCCGTCAAGGCCCCGGAATCACGGGGACACGAGAGGCATGGGGCGGGCAGCGATCGCGCCCCGAGGGGTTCGACCCCCGACCCTCGGTTTGCCATGCGGCGCGGGACCGCTACTGCTGCCGGCGGTCCACAACCCGCTGCTTGCTGTCGACGATGTGGCGGAGGGACCGGGGCTCGGCAAACGTGACCTTGGCGTCCACGTCCAGGGCGGTCTTGATGCGCTGGGTGATCCGGGTCTGGTAGGCCTCCAGCGATTTCAGCTCGTCCAGCGAGGGGATGGCGTCGGACACCTCCACCCGCACCTCGACGGTGTCCGTGCCGTCCGTGCGGTCGAGCAGGATCTGGTAGTGCGGGCTCGTGCCCTCCACCTCCAGGAGGATGTCCTCGATCTGGGAAGGGAAGAAGCCCACGCCGCGGAAGACGATCAAGTCGTCCGTTCGTCCGGCCACCCTGGACATGCGGACGAACGTCCTGCCGCAGGGACAGGGGGCGGAGTCCAGGGAGGTGATGTCGCCCGTCCGGTAGCGGATCAGCGGGAAACCCTCCTTGGTGATCGTGGTTAAGACCAGTTCCCCCTCCCGGCCGCACTCGACGGGTTCCAGGGTCCCGGGGTCGATGACCTCGGCGATGAAATGGTCCTCGTTGATGTGGAGCCCGCCATGCACGTGGCACTCCCCGGCCACTCCCGGCCCCAGGATTTCCGTCAGCCCGTAGGTGTCGGTGGCGACGATGCGCAGCCGCTCCTGGATCCGCAGCCGCGTGGCCTCGCTCCAACGCTCTCCGCCGAAGATGCCCAGCTTCAGGTGCAGTTGCTCGGGGTGAATTCCCATCTCGTCCAGGCCCGCGGCGATGCGGAGGGCGTGGCCGGGGGTGGAGATCAGGGCGGTGGTCTTGAAGTCCCTCATGATGGCGATCTGCTTGGCGACGCTGGCGGTGAGGGAGGCGGGAATCACCGAGGCGCCGATTTCCTCGGCGCCCTGCTGGAAGCCGAATCCACCGGCGAAGAGGCTATAGTCCAGGGCAATCTGGACGACGTCTTGATCGGTGATCCCGGCCGCGGCGATGAGGCGAGCGGTGCATTCGGTCCAGGTCCGCAGGTCGTTGCGGGTGTGGCCCACGACGATGGAGTAGCCGGCCGGCCCGGGCGTGAAGTGGATGCGCAGGATGTCCCGAAGGGGAACGGCCAGCATGTCGTAGGGGTAGCTCCTGTGCAGGTCCTCGTTGGTGGTGAACGGAATCCGGCGCAGCGAGCCCAGGTCCCGCACCTGCTCGAGATTGACGCGGCGGGCGTCGAAGGCCGCGCGGTAGAAGGCGACGTTTCGGTACCCCCGGTTCAGCGTCGATTGGAGCCGCTCGATCTGAAGCTGCTCCAGCTCCTCGCGGGGGAGGCTCTCAGCCTTGGGGTCGTGCAGGGGCATCCGGCTCATCATCCTTTCCCTCATCGATGCTTCGATAGTCCTTGCCGAGGTACGCGCGCTGGACTTGGGGATTGTCCCGCAGTTGCCGGGAAGTGCCCTCGAGAACGATTTGCCCGGTCTCGATCACGTAGGCGCGATCGGCCATGGCCAAGGCCGCGTGGGCATTCTGCTCCACCACCAGGATGGTCAGGCCCTTGCGCTGGAGGTCGGCGATGGTCCGGTAGATCCTCTTGACGATCAGCGGCGCCACGCCGAGTGAAGGTTCGTCCATCATCAGCAGCCGGGGGTTGGACATGAGCGCCCGCCCGATGGCCAGCATCTGCTGCTCGCCTCCCGAGAGCGTGCCCGCGGGCTGGCCGGCCCGCTGACGGAGGACGTCGAAGAGCTGGTACACCTCGTCCAGGCGCGCGGCGGCGCCAGCGGCCCCCCGGCCGCCACGGCGGCGCGAGTAGGCCCCCAGGATCAGGTTCTCCCGGACGGTCAGCGTGGAAAAGACATGCCTGCCCTCGGGGACGAGGGAGCAGCCCAGGGAGACGACCTTCTCGGCGGGGGTGTTGCCGATCTTCCTTCCGTCGAAGACGACAACGCCCGCCTTGGGTCTGAGGATGCCGGCGATGGTCTTCAGGAGCGTCGTTTTGCCCGCGCCGTTGGCGCCGATGATGGCCACGGCTTCCCCCGGGCCCACGTGGAGCGAGACGCCCTTGAGCACCCGCAGCGCGCCGTATCCCGATTCCAGATTCAGGACCCTAAGCATGGTCATCCCCCAGATAGATGCGGATGACCTCGGGGTCCCGCTGGATCGTCCGCGGAGGACCTTCGGCGACCTTCTGCCCCTGGTCGAGAACGGCGACCTCGTCCGAGATCGTCATCACCAGCGGCATGTTGTGCTCCACGATCAGGCAGGTGATCCCCCGATCGCGGATGCGGAGGATCAGCCGGGAGAGCTCCTGGGTCTCGTAGATGTTGAGCCCCGCGGCCGGTTCGTCGAGCAGCAGCAACTGCGGCTCCATCGCCAGGGCCCTGGCGAACTCCACGAGGCGCTGTCGGCCGAAGGGCAGATCCGAAGCGGGCTGCCCGGCCAGGTCGTCCAGGCCCAG
>DASRZG010000380.1:0-3530 GCA_035686585.1 Phycisphaerae bacterium | reverse complement strand
GTAAACACCCCCGAAACGCGCATAAAAGCTTCTTCTACAACATGATACACGAGTTCACAACCGTTTCCCCAAGAGGCTTGTAAACAGGCGCAAATCCTGTCATGGTTTTGCGGGTTATCCCCGCCCACCCCGCTCGGCCCGCGGGGGTCTCGGGCGAGGGGCGGTTTGGCACGGGCCCATTATCCGCACCCTCGATTCCGCGAGCAACCCGTTACCCCCCCCTCCCACCGGGAGTGTACGGGTTTGAACCACAAAGGGCACGAACGACACGAAGGGCGGAAGAAGAAGCAACGGCGGAGACGGCGAATAACGAATAGCGAACATCGAATGTCGAACGCCGAAGTGACAACAACAACCGCGGTCGTCGGTGTGTCTGCACTTCGACATTCGTTATTCGAGATTCGCTATTCGATATTCGCTGTCGCTTCTACTCTTCGTGTTCTTCGTGCCCTTTGTGGTTCAATCCTTCTTCCTGTTTACGGTCACCAGCGCCCCGGATCGGCGGATGGGGACCTGGGGGATCAGCAGCAGGTTGTGCTTGTCGGCCGTGATCTCGCCGGCCTTTTCCACCGTCGCGCCGTCGAGGGTCTTGATCTCGTAGGCGAACTTCTCCCCGGCCTTGACCTTCATCGTCTGGAGGTTCCGCGGGGTGATGTCCACGGCGTAATCCTTCTCCTGGCCCTCCCGGGCCTCGTGGATGATCGGCAGCGTCCAGGAATCGGCGGTCTCGGCGATGGCCTTGCCCTGGATGGGCTTGGCCTTGACGCCCCAGGCCACCTGGTACATGTACGTCCTGCTGGTGGGGTCTTCCTTGTTGTACCGCCAGCCGGTGATGGGCGGGACGTTGGAGAAGCCGGGGCGCGACTCGTTCCAATTGACCAGCGGGGTCATCCTGCCATTGCCCCACGCCGACCCCCACCCGTGGCCGCCTTTGACGACGGTGTAGCTGAAGCAGTGGCGCGAGTCGCGGATGTACTTCTCGAACGGGGCGGCCTGGGAGTAGTACGGGATCGACCCGTCCTGGAAGCAGTGCCCGATCACCAGCAGCGGGAAGTCCTCGGCCACGTTCTGGGCGAGGAACCAGGCCGCGTTGCGGATGTCGTAGACGTTGGCCCCGTCCCACTTGCACACCCAGTCCATCCGCGGATCGCCGAAGGCGAGGAACTTGACCGGGTTCTTCATCTCCGGGTGCCCGTAGTTGCCCCAGATGCTGGTCCACCACATCGGCTCGGGGTCGCCCTCCTTGCGGAGGACGTAGTCGTAATCGACCAGCCCTTCGTTGGACCAGATGGCGGTGACGAACTTGGGGTACTGCAGGGCAAAGCCGATCGCCCCGCTGGCGCCCATGCTGTTGCCGTTGATGATGAACCGCGGGTCGGTGATGTTGTACTTCCGCCGCGCCCACAGCACCGTCTGGAGGATCCGGTACTGGACGTAGTTGCGGATGGTGTCCTTGAACTTGTACTTGCCCTTCTTGCCGTCGCGGTTGCGCTCGTGCGAGGCGTGCTCGCCGTAGCCGAAATACCACGTCGGCGCGCCGTTGCGGGAGAAGTCCCCGCAGCCGTAGTTGGTGTAGCCGGCGGTGAACACGCTCATCGTGCCGATGCCGTCCAGGTGGGCGGAGGGGGCGTTGCCGCCGTCCTTGAACGACCCGCGCGTGATGGCGAAGGGGAAGGCGCAGCCGACGTAGCCGGTGTTCCACTGCTCGACGTCCATCCACATGATGTACCAGTCGCGGACGGGCACCAGCTTCTCGTCGTTCTGGCGGGCCTTGCCCATCTCCACGTAGTAGCGGACGGCGCCGATGGGCTGGGTGACCTCGCGGACGGGCCCGGCCATATTGGCCGCCCCGACCGCGCGGTCCTCCTTGCCGCCGGCGACGGCGGTGACGGCGTAGTGGTACTCGGCCGGGGTGGTTTCTTTGACGGTCCAGACGAGCAGGCCGGCGTGCTCCGGGAGCATCTGGGCCTCCCCGCCCTCCTTGACGGACTGGATAACCAGGCGCGGGATGATCCGGCCGGCGACAGCGTCGGAGGAGCCCTGCTTGGGCGTCAGCGTGCCCTTGCCGTCGGCGGTCCACATCTCCTGGAACCGCGACGAGCCGGCGGGGACCTGGGCGATCATCCGTGCCTTGTCGAGATTGGCCGCGGTGACGGGGGCGGTGTGGCGGTAGACGCGGTAGCTGTCCATGCCAATGCGTTCCTTCCAGGTCACGAAGGTCTGCCCTTCGCGGAAGAACGCCTTGACCTCGGTGGGCCCGGCGGCGGCCGGCGCCGCCAGCAGCGCCAGCCCGCACAGGGCGAGGATGGCCGGACGGAAGATCGGGTTCGATGCCATGTCATACCTCCTTCGTGGCGATGGGTTCCGCCAGGATGCGTTTCATGAACAGATCGTGCAGATCGGCGCCGGCCTGGGCCCCGGCGGTCCAGCCGAGGGTGTGCGGGCCTTCGTCGTCGCGCTCGACGCGAAGCTCGGCCACGGTCCCGCGCGGGCCGACGGTGACGAACGCCCGGCCGGGGACGGTCTCGATGATCCCGCCGAGCAGGTGGGCGAAGACCCGCAGGTCGGACAGGTGCGGGGTGGAGTCGGGCTTGACCTCCCGCTTGTTCGCCCGCCAGCCCTGGATGGCGGTGAAGATCACGTCGGTGGTCTCCAGGCCGCGGGTGCGGATGGCCTCGACGTCCTCGGCCGACAGCCCGCCGAGGTTCTTCATTCCCTCGGGGATCAGCACCCAGCGGGCCTCGGAGCGGGCGACGGTGGCGGAGGCGACGGGGTCGTAGCGGAGGTTCCAGCCAATGCGGGTCTCGCGGTCGGGGCCGAAGTTGCCGCCGTTGGTCACGATGCCGGCCAGGTTCCGGGCGGTTTCGGGGAAGCGGACCAGGGCCTGACCGACGTTGGTCAGCGAGCCAATGGTCAGCACGTACACCTCCCCGGGCCTCTCGGCCGCCAGGCGGGCGATCAGCTCGTCGGCGGGCGTTTCACAGCGCGGGGGCAGGCCTTCTTCGGTGGGCGCCACGTCGTTCTGCGTCACCGCCGTCAGGGCCGGCCAGGGCTCATTGGCCTGAGGCATCGAGCGGTAGTAGCCGGCCACGACGGGGGTCGCCGGCCGGCGGTAGGCGGCGGTGACCCGCCGGGCGATCCGGCTGCGGGCGTCGGTGTCGCCGTCCACCGTCGTCACGCCGACCACCTCGAACTCGGGGCTGTTCAGCGCGAAGCACAGCACCAGCAGATCGTCGATGTCCTCGCCGATGTCGGTGTCGATGATGATGGGGACGGGGGCGGGCCGTTCGTCGGGTGGCATGGCGGCGCTTTCCTCGGGTCGGGCCCGTACCGGACGGGCTCGAAGCGAATATCGAATGCTGAATATCGAACACCGAATAGCGAAGGAACTACCGCACTTCGACGTTCGATACTCCGCGCGGTCCCTGGCGCGGGACAGGCAGCGCTTCGCACTCCGGGCTCTCGAACTTGCCCGCCGGCGTCGTGGGCCGCTCGCGGGCCACGGCCCGCCCTCAGCCCGCAAGGGCGGA
>DASRZG010000379.1:0-13456 GCA_035686585.1 Phycisphaerae bacterium | reverse complement strand
GGTCCTGAAGGACCTGGGCCTGACCTCGCTGCCGGGGGAGGGCGAGTATTTCGTGAGTCTGGAAGACTGGGCTGAGAGGAATCTGCCCAAGCCCAAGCCGTCGAGCCGGCAGCGGCAGAGCGGCATGGAGGAGGCGGGTGCAGACCGGCCGCTCACCGGCGACGATCTCCGAGAGCAGGTCGACGAGGCGGTAGTCGCTCCCTGGGACCCGAAGGACCGGCCCGAGCTGGCCCGCTGGCTGGCCGACAACAACAAGGCCCTGGATGCCCTGGCGGCGGCAACCCGCCGGACACACTACCACCTGTGGCAACTGGGCGGCGCCGACGAATCGCTGCTGCTGGGAACCATGCAATACAGCGCACGCCGGCAATCGCAGGGCGCCCGCGCCCTCTTGTGCCGGGCCATGGGGCGTGTCCGCGCCGGTCAGGTGCAGGCAGCGTGGCAGGACATCCTCGCCGTTCACCGGCTGGCCCGGCTGATGGCGCAGGACCCACAGCTTGTCCCCCAGGTGGTTTCCGTGGGGATGGAGGAAACGGCCGCTGAAGGCGGGGCGGCGCTGGCGGCGACGGGCCGCCTGACCCGGCAGGAGACGCAGTCGATGCTTTCGGACCTGCAGTCCCTGGCCCCCCTGCCCCCGATCGTTGACGTGATCGACCGCGCGGAGCGGTTCTGCATGCTGGACACGATGGTCATGGTGTCACGGGGGTACACGTTCTCCGAGATCGCTGAAGCGGTGACGAAGGCACAGAAGGGGGGTATCGCGACGCCATTGGACGATGGCAGGCGACCCCGGGTCCCCCACCTCGATCTCAACCAGATGTTGCTGGTGGCCAATGACTGGTGGGACCGCCTGATCTGCGTTCTCTGCCAGCCCACCCACGCCGAGCGAGAACGCGCCTACGAGGCGTTTCTCCGCGACCTCAGGGAGGCCAAGTTCCAGTCCCGCAGACCCTTGGCGGGCGCCAGACTTGCGCTGCTCAAGGCCGGTGGCTGGCCCTGCCGCAAGGCCCGCAGCCGACACGAAGCGACCGCGGTGACGACTTGGATGATGCCCCCGATAGGCCGGGCTGTGGCTCAGCAGGTAAGGGCCATGATGCGTACCGACCTGGAGCGCCTGGCCATGGCCCTGGCGGCATGGAAGGCGGAGAAGGGCGATTGGCCGGGTAAGCTGGAGGAGCTGTCGCCCGCGTATATGAAGGGAATCCCCGCCGATCGGTTCACCGAGGAACCGATGGTCTACAAGCCGCAGCCGGGCGGGTACGTCCTGTACTCGAAAGGCATCAACATGACCGACGATGGGGGCTTGGACAAGCGGAGCGGATCCGCCAGGGCCGACGACGTGGCCGTCTGGGCCGGCATCTCGCCGCCCAAGCCCGAGCCGGAGAAGACGCCGCACTGGTATTCCCAGGGGGGCGTGGGCCCGGCCTCCCAGGCCGAGACGGCGGACAGGGAGCTGCCGGCGGCCGCCACGGCCCCGGCGGAAAGCGAGAACGGGCCGCTGCCCTGAACCGCAGCAGTTTCGACCTGCCGCACGGAAAGGTGTGAGGACATGAAGGCAAGACGCCGCAGGTGGCGATGGATGTTGATCGTCGTCGGATTGCTCGCCGTCGCAGCCGTCGTGCTTCACTGGCCGGTGGCGGCGCCGGAACTTCAGATCGGGCCCGAGACGACGGTCCTGGACGGGCCGGTGAACCCGGACGGGACGATCAACTATCTGGCCGCCCTGAACGCCGAGGCCGCACAAGGCGTCACGAACGACAACAACGCGGCCGTGCTGCTGGTGCGGGCCTTCGGGCCCATGGCGATCGAGTCGATGGAGGCCCGGGAGGTGATCCTGGGGCTGTTCGGCCTGGAGTCGCTGCCGGGCGAGGGGGCGTATTTCGTCCGGCTGAAGGATTGGGCGGCGGCCCAGCCGGCGCCCACGCAGCCGGCCGCCCCGCCGGGGGCTTTCGGGCCGCCGGGTATGCCGCCGTTGCCGCCCGGGTCCTGGCCGGTGCCTCCCGGCGGAGGGCCGGCGGGGCCTGACTTCTGGTCGCCCTCCCCACCCCTGGTGGGCAAGCTCCGCGAGCAGCTCGGGGAATCGGTCAAGGCCCCGTGGGACCCCAAGGCGCAGCCCGAGCTGGCGAAGTGGCTTCAGGAGAACGATGCGGCGCTGGACCTGGTGGCCGAGGCGGGCGGGAGGAGCCGGTACTATGTGCCGCGGGTGCCGCGGGATGATATGCCGGGGCTGCTGTGGACCTGGCCGGGGGGCGTCGGCACGGAGATGGAAGCCGCCCGGGGCCTGGAGGCGCGGGCGATGAGGAAGCTCCACGCCGGCGACATGCCGGGGGCCTGGGCGGACACGCGGGCCGCCTGGCGCCTGGGGCGGTTGGAGTACCAGCGGCGGGATGTGTTTGGCTGCCTGGCCAGCACCGGGATGGAGCAGGTGGCCTGCCAGGGGACGGCGGCGCTGACCGCCTCCGGGCAGCTCATCGCCGAGGCGGCCCGGGGGATGCTTGCGGAGATCGACGCCCTGCCGCCGCGCGGGGACGTGGTCGAGGCGGTGGACCGGGGCGAACGGTTCGCCATGCTGGACGCGATGATGGCGGTGATGCGCGGTGTGCCCATCGACGCCATCCGGTACGATTCCACCAAGCCCCTCCGCCGGCCAGACCTGGACCCCAACGAGATGCTTCGCGTCGGCAACCATTGGTACGACCAACTCGTAGGAGTGATGCGCAAGCCCGCCGGCCCCGAGCGGGCGGCCGCTGATGAGGCGTACAAGCAAGACCTCCTGAACGCGAAGAGGCAGGCCCAAGGGCCGGCGGCGGGGGCGCGGCGCCTGCTGCTGAAGGCGGGCGGCTGGCCGTGCCGGAAGGCCCGAAGCCGCCAGGAGGGGCTGCGGCTTGTGGCGATGCTGATGCCGGTGCTTGCGCGGGCGGCGACTCTTCAGGAGGAAGGGGCAGCCAAGGCCGACCTGACCCTCGTGGCGGTCGCCCTGGCGGGGCATCGGGCCCAGACGGGCCGGTACCCCGACGGCCTGGGGGAGCTTTCGCCCGGCTGGCTGAAGGAGATCCCGCCGGATCGGTTCACCGGCAAGGACCTGGTCTATCGGCGGACGGAGGCCGGATACGTCCTGTACAGCCCCGGCCCCGACGGCGTTGACGACCAGGGGCTCCAACGGGAGAAATACGCCGAGAAGTACGACGTCGTCATCCGCGTCCCGCCCGCCGCCGATGAGCCGCAGGTGCAACCGGATGAGCCGCCCCACCTGCCCTTCGAGGAATGACCCACACCTGACTGGCCGGACGGGCGGAGGAAATGCGTTCTCATAGTGTTCATATCAACGCTGAACTGCTTGGATCGCCAGAGACATTGAGGTGCCCACCCCTGTTTACACACCCGGATGTAAACAGCGCTTAGAACGATATAAGATTCTTTTTTATAAGCACTTATGCGAGAAAATGGGGTGTTTACATTCCGGTCCTTTGTAAACACCCGTGTCAGGTAAGCGTCGGGTTCACTGTGCTCCAGGCCTGGGAGTCGGCTAGACTTCCAGGCTCAGCTCCAGGGGACGGGGGAACTTCATGCCCATCGCCGGCGCCCGGCCGGCGTCGCCCTCGAGGCGGACCACCTCGGCGCGGGAGAAGAAGTCCTCGTACATGAAGGTGTTGGCGGTCTGGCGGGGGATGCGGAGATTGACGTGGACGCCGTCCCCGGGTTCGAGGGGGTCCTTCCCGGCCGACAGCAGCATCCCGCCGTCGGAGACGTTGACCGTCCGGCTTTGGAAGAGCTCCTTGCCGTCGGCACCGACCACCACCACGGGGCAGGTGAGCGCGTGTCGAACGTGCCCGCGTCGTTCCAGACCTGCAGAGGTCATGGCAGATTCCGTCCCTTCTCCCCCGCTTCCGTATCCAGGTCCAGCTCCTTCAGCCACGCTTCGGTCTGCTCGGGCGTGAGCCCGCGGCGCTTCTCGGGCGGCTCGACCGACCCGGGCCGGGGCGGGCGGTTGATGAACCGCATCAGCCGGTCGGCGAACTCGTCACTGCGTTCGAGGCGGCACCGCCGCCTTCGTGCGGCCCGTCGGACGGCGCGGTCGGTGCTGACCACGGTCAGCCGGCGCGGGGCCGTGTCGGTGGCGACGGCCTCGGCGATCAACTCGTCCGCGCTTCGCGGGGCGGCGTACAACGCCTCGACGCCTGTCTCAGCGATCTGCTCCGCCTGCGGGGCCGGAGGAGGCGGGCCGTCGAAGACCACGCGGACGCGTTGCCGCGAGTCGGCGAACCGGCCCAGCATCGCGCACAGCCCGGCCGGGCCCACGTCCAGCCCGGCGTTGCGGACGGCGTACAGAAGGTTGTTTCCGTCGATCAGAAACGGCACGCCGACATGCTACCGCAAGCGGGGCCGGCCGCGCCGGGAAAACCGACATGCGAAACGACACTCGATGAGATGCTCTCTAGGGTGTCGAACGTACCGGAGGGCGTCCCATTGCGGGGTTCGGGCTATGCCGGGGCGGCTCAGGAGCACTGGAGGATGAGCCAGACGTCGTCGAACCGGCGGAGGAGGAGGTCATCGGCGCGGATGTGGATGTAGAGTCTGCCCATGTCGCCCCAGACCATGTCGTCCCGGGTGTCGAGCTGGAGCAGCAGCATCCACTCCCCCGCCCCCTTGGCCAGCTCGGCGGCGCGGGGATCCTCGTAGCCGGTGGGGTCGCCGCAGTACAGCCCGTGGCTGGCGAGTTGGCAGTCCAACTGCATCTGGCCGGACTGGATCGGATCGGGATGGCCCAGCAGCCGGGCGGCCGGATCGGTGTCGGCCTCTTCGACGTCCGTGCGGAGCATGAGCAGCCGGTCGGTCGCATCGGAACCCAGGCTTAGGGCGTCGACCGCCAGGCACTCTGCCGGCGGCAGCGTGAATTCCGCCCGGAACCGCACCTTGGCGGGCTGGAACCGGGCTTCCTCGCCCAGCTCCTCCGGCGCGGGCGTGCGTGTCAGGCGGGCGGGGTCGCCCTCGTGGTAGATGACCTTCCATCCGTCGCGGTCGGCCGGGTCGAAGCCCCAGGGCTGCTGGTCGGCGTCGTAGAACACCAGCAGCAACCCGTCGCGCGGCAGGGGTGAGGCGCCATCCGGGTCGGGCAGCTCCGCGCAGTTGATCTGGGCGAGGAAGGACAGCGGCCGGCCCTGGCGGCGCGGCCAGGGGTGCCCCGGCGGCATGTCCGGCTCGCCGCCGATCCGCGACCGGCCGAGGGGAAAGCCCTCATACGGCGGGGGCGCCGGCAGGATGCGGATGGAGGGCAGGATGGTCCGGGAGACCGCCTCGGCCGTCTCGGGGGCGAAGTGCCGGGCCAGCAGATCGCACAGGGATTGCCGGTTGGTCCAGTCCACGTTGATGTCTGCGGTGCGGGGTGATTCGGATTCGCCCTCCGCCGCGGCCCGGTCGCGGCGGCGTTCGCGGAACCGCGCCGCCATCAGCAGCACCAGCACGACGGCGGCGACGGCCACGACCAGCAGGATGGACTCGGGCATCGCAGGTCCCCTTGTCGGCGCCTGAGGCCGGAAGCGGTTTCGCCGCCGGCGGGGGCGTTCCTACAGCGCGTGCTTGACCTTCCCGCCGACGATGGTGACGACCGCCCGTCCCTTGAGCGACCAGCCGTCGTAGGGGCAGTTGCGGCTCTTGGACAGGAAGCGGTCGGCGCGGACGGTCCAGCGCTTTCGCGGGTCGATGACGGTCACGTCCGCCGGCGCGCCGACCGACAGCGTCCCCAGCGGCTGGCCGATCGCGCGGGCGGGGTGGACGGTCATGGCCGCGATCAGCGCCGGCCAATCCAGCACCTTCGTGCCGATCAGGGCCTTGACGTACAGGCCCAGGGCGCACTCCAGCGAGGTCATCCCGAACGGCGCCAGGCCGAACTCCAGCTCCTTCTCCTCGGCGGCGTGCGGGGCGTGGTCGCTGGCCAGGCAGTCGATCGTGCCGTCGGCGACGCCGGCGCGGACGGCCTCGACGTCGGCGGCGGTCCGCAGGGGCGGGTTGACCTTGTACACCGGGTCGTAGCCGGCGCAGGCGGCGTCGGTCAGCAGGAGGTGGTGCGGGGTGGCCTCGGCCGATATGGGCAGTCCGGCGGCCTTGGCCTCCCGGAGCAGCTTGACGCTGCCGGCGGTGGAGACGTGCTGCATGTGATAGCGGGCGCCGGTCCGCTCGATGAGCTCCAGGTCGCGCCGGAGCATGATCTGTTCGCCGGCGGCGGCGATGCCGGACAGGCCCATCCGCACCGCCACGGGCCCGGAGTTGAGGTGCCCGCCCGCCAGCGCGGGGTCCTGGCAGTGCTGCATCAGCGTCACCTCCAGCAGGCCGGCGTACTGCATCGCCCGGTACATCACCGCCGTCGAGGCCACGCCGTCGCCGTCGTCGCTGAAGGCGACCGCCCCGGCCTGCATCATCATCGCCATCTCGGCCAGCTCGTTGCCCTCGCGGGCCTTGGTGATGCAGCCCACCGGAAGCACCCGCGCCAGGTCGGCTTCGCGGGCGCGCTGGATCACGTACTGCACCGCCGCCTCGTCGTCGGTCGGCGGATGCGTGTTGGGCATGGCGCAGATGGTGGTGAACCCGCCCGCCACGGCCGCGGCCGAGCAGGTGGCGATGGTCTCCTCCTCCTCGTGCCCCGGCTCGCGGCAGTGCACGTGCACGTCGATCAGCCCGGGGCAGACGATCCGGCCGGCCGCGTCGATGGTCTGGGCGGCCTTGCCGGCCTTCCCCGCCGGCGCGACCGCCACGATCACCCCCTCCGCGATCGCCACGTCCGCGGCGCCGTCAAACCCCGACGCGGGGTCGATTACCCTCCCATTGGCTATTAGTATGTCGTTCATGTGCTTCTTCTTCCGGGCTTTCGGCCTCCGGCGGGGTCCGCCAGGGAAGGCCGTCCCACTTCACCGATCAGCCGTTCTCGGGCCCGAAGGGCCTGCAAGCGGTTAGCCGGAGGCGTAAGCCTCCGGGTCCCGGGCCTCCGAGTCGAGAAGCCCCGAAGGGGCGAAAGCGGATCTACGCCAGGTACCGCTCGTCGTACTCGATTCCATGTTTGTCCAACAGCGCCTTCAGCTCGTCCACGAAGCTGATCTCTCGATGGTGCTCTTTCTGCGTTCTGATGTAGGTCTTCACCGCCGGCAGGGCGGACGGGGAGACGGTGAAGGCGGCATAACCTTCCTGCCACGCGAACGTGGCCATGTCGCTGAACGTCTCGTGAATCCAGCGGGTGGAATTCGTCTTCAACGTTCTGAGGAAGTCCGCGATGGAGCAGGTTGGATGCATGATGGCGGCAAGATGCACGTGATCGGGCATTCCGTCGCCTTCCAGCAGTTGGCCGTCCATCTGGCGAATGATGCCTCCGATGTACTTCACAACGCGCGGCAGGAGCTGGTCGGACAGGAACGAACGCCTCTCCTTGGTCGAGAACACGATGTGGTAATACAGGCTCATGTAGGACATCGTTCTCTTTCGCCCCTTCGGGGCTTGGCTGCTATTGGGGCCGATTCCCGGGGGCTTACGCCCCCGGCTAACCGCTTGCAGGCCCTTCGGGCCTGGGGTCCTTCTCCGCGTCCTCGGCGCCTCTGCGGGCCAGGTGCTTCCTGTTCCGACCCCTCATTCGCTTCCCTGGCTTACCAGGTACAGCACGGCCATGCGGACGGCCAGGCCGTTGGCGACCTGCTGGAGGATGCAACTGTTCGGGCCGTCGGCGACCTCGGAGGTGATCTCCACGCCGCGGTTGATCGGCCCGGGGTGCATGACCAGGACGTTCCGGTTGCAGCGTTTGATCCGCTCGGCCGTCAGGCCGTAGAGGCGGCTGTACTCGCGGACGGAGGGGAACAGGGTGCTGCTGAACCGCTCGAACTGGATTCGCAGCATGTTGATCACATCGACCTGGGACAGCGCCTCCTCGAAGTCGTGGCAGATCGTGCAGCCCATGGAGGTGATGGCCGACGGCACCAGCGTGGGCGGGCCGACGACGACCACCTCGGCGCCGAGCTTGCGCAGGCCCAGGATGTTGGACCGGGCGACGCGAGAGTGGGCGATGTCGCCGACGATGCCGACCCGCAGCCCCTCGACCCGCCCGAGCCGCTGGCGGATGGTGAAGATGTCCAGCAGGGCCTGGGTGGGGTGCTCGTGCGAGCCGTCGCCGGCGTTGACGACGGACCCGGCCACGTGGCGGGCGAGCATGTGCGGCGCGCCGCTCTGGGAGTGCCGGACCACGAAGATGTCCACCCCCATCGCCTCGATGTTGCGGACGGTATCGAGGGTGGTCTCGCCCTTGGCCACCGACGAGCCCTTGGCGCTGAACAGGACGGTATCGGCCGACAGCCGCGACGCCGCCAGCTCGAAGCTCATCCGCGTCCGCGTGCTGTCCTCGAAGAACAGCAGCGCGATCACCTTGCCCCGCAGGGCCGGCACCTTCTTGATCGACCGCGTGGAGACCTCGCGGAAGCTCTCGGCGGTGTCGAGGATGTGGGTGATCTCCCCGGCGGTCAGCTCGTCCAGGCCCACCAGGTGCTTGCGCTTCCAGACGAATTCGTCGCTGCGATCGGTCATTTGCCCCTGCGCCGCCCCCCGAGAACCAGGAACACCCCGTCGTCCCCGTCCCGCTCGGTCAGGTGGACCTGGATGCGGGCGGTGGGGTCGACGTCCAGGCGCTCGCCGACGAAGTCGGCGGCGATGGGCAGTTCCCTGCCCCCGCGGTCGACCAGCACGGCCAGGCGGATCGCCCTCGGCCGGCCGAAGTCGACCAGCGCGTCCATCGCCGCCCGGACGCTCCGGCCGGTCATGAGCACGTCGTCGACCAGCAGCACCACCTTGCCGTCGAGGTCGAAGTCGATCTCCGTCGCCCGCACCAGGGGCATGCCCTTGCGCAGGGACAGGTCGTCGCGGTAGAAGGTGATGTCCAGCACGCCGTACTCGATGAGCTGGTCGCGCTTCTGGCGCAGCAGCTCCACCAGCCGCCGGGCGAGGATCTCCCCGCGCGTGCGGATACCGATCACCGCCAGGGCGGCCTTGGGGGGCAACTGGGAATCAACCAGATCAAACAGCCGATCGATGGCTTCGTGGACCTGTTCGGCGCTGCGTAGGCGTTCCATGCCGCTCCCGCTCCTATCCGGACCGGAGCCAGAGAATACCGTCAAGGCCCGGGCAAAGCAAGGACAAATGGCCCGACCGGCGGTCGGCAGCGAGGATGTGGGTGCCACGGACTGCTTGTCAGTCCGTGTTGCTCCGGACCGTCACCGAGCACGGACTGACAAGCAGTCCGTGGCACCCGGGCAAGAGAGCCTCTTACCCGCCGGCCCGAACCGCCGCCAGCATCGCCACCGCCGCCGTTTCGGTGCGGAGGACGTACCCGCCCAGGCGGACGGGCGTCAGCCCGGCGGCCTCGGCGGCGGCCCGCTCGGGGTCCGTCATGCCACCCTCCGGCCCCACGAGAATGCGTACCCGCTGGGCCCCTGCCAGCTCGGCCAGCGCCGTCGCCAGGGAGTGGCCGGCCGCGGGGTCGCCGAACACGCCCGCCAGAGGCCGGGCGAGGAAATCGGTCAGCTCTTCCGGCGGGCGGATCTCCGGCAGCAGGTCGGCCCGGCATTGCTTGGCGGCGGCGATGCAGTGGGCTCGCCAGCGGGCCCGTGCCTTGCCCGACAGGTCCGGCCTGGCGACGCTGCGGGCGAACACCACCGGCGCCAGCACGCCGGCGCCCAGCTCGGTGGCCTTCTCCAGCAGCCAGTCCAGCCGCTTGCCTTTGGGCACGGCGAAGCCCAGCTCGACGACGGGCGCCGCCACGGGCCTGGCGCTGCGCCGCAGGCGGATCTCCACCGACGCACCGCGGCGGTCCGGGACCCGAAGCACCCCTTCTCCGACACCGCCCATTCCGTCGAACACCTCCAACGCCGTCCCGTCCGTCAGGCGCAGCACGTGCAGGGCGTGGTGGGCCTCCTCGGCGGGCAGGGCGACCACGTCCTCGGCGATCGAATCGGCGAAAAAGCGGTGTCGGTCGGGCCCGGTCATGACGGTGCCATTCTATTGCCGGGCGCGCAGCTTCTCCAAGGGCTTTGCTTTCCGCGCGCGGGCTGGTAAGAATGGGGGCCTTGGACAAGCGGATCTTGTGTACCTGTTTGGCGGGACTCGTTTAGCCGCGACCCAGCGGGGAGCGCGTTCGTTCCCGCACACTGTGCCTTGGTATGCACCCGCACTTCCCGCGCGGAACCTCCAGGCGCATGCGGAGGCACAGTGTCCGGCGGCGGACGCGCTCCCCGCCGGGTCGCGGCTAAACAGGTACGAGGTTGTCCGGGGCACCCCTTTCGGAGGTTTGAGTAATGGACGCCAAGGAAAACGCACTTCGGATCATCCGCTTCGACAAGCCCGAGCGGATCGTGCCCGGGCCGCCGGTTCACACGATGTCCTACTTCGGCTGCCATCACAAGCCGTTCGAGGGCCCGGGGCCGGACGGGCCCGTCGGGACGGTCTGGACGACCGTGTGGGGCTACACGATGCGGAAGGAGCAGGAGGGGGTGATGGGCTTTCCCCAGGCCCACCCGCTGGCGGAGCCGGCGGCCCTGCGGACGTATCAATGGCCCGATCCGGACGACGAGAGGATCAACGGGACGATCTACGAGCAGGCGGCCGAGCGCCCCGGCGAGGACGTGTTCCTGGAGTGCAGCCACCGCGAGACGCTGTGGGAGAAGGCTTACATGCTGGTGGGCATGGAGGGCCTGATGACGTATCTGTTCACCGAGCCAGGGTTCTGCCGCGAGGTGTTCCGGCGGATCATGGACTTCGACCTGGGGATCGCCAAGCACTACCTGGCGGCGGGGGCGAAGTTTGCGGGTCTCGGCGACGACCTGGGCACGCAGATCGGCCCGCTGCTGGGCCCGGACATGATCCGCGAGTTCCTGGTGCCCGAGTACCGGCGGCTGTTTGAGCTGTACAAGGCCCACGACGTGATCATCGGCTTCCATTCGTGCGGGAAGATCGACGGCGTGGCCGACATCTTCATGGACCTGGGCGTGGACGTGCTCAACCCGGTCCAGGCCACCGCCAACGACCTGGACAAGCTGCGGCGCGAGACGGCGGGAAAGATGGCTTTGCAGGGCGGCGTCAGCTCCGCGACGGTCTACGAAGGCCCGGTCGAGCGGATCGCGGCGGAGGCCCGGCAGCGGATGTGGCAGCTCGGGCGCGACGGCGGGTACTTCTGCGGCCCCGACCAGGGCCTGCCTTTCCCGGCGGAGCACATCGAGGCGCTGCGGGCGACGGTGGAGCAGTACGGGCGGTATCCGCTGGAGCAGCCGGAATAGGTCCTATAGGACATATAGGACCTATCTGCTCCCCGCTACAGATAGCTCCTGCCGGACGCGAGGCGTTTTCGGAGGGCGCGCTTCAGGGCGGCGTCGGCGCGGGCGGGGTCGGCGGGGTCGGCGGGCAGGGCGGTCAGGAGCTTGACCAGGGCGGCGAAGTCGCCGGTGTGGATCGTCTCGGGCGCGATCCGTCCGCGGGGGCCCTGGTTGTGGTAGTTGTCCAGGGGCAGGCACAGGCCTGACGCCCGGTGGCCCCAGAGGCTATAGGGGGTGGATTCGCACGTCCCGCCAGGCATGAGCTGGCGTGTGAACCGGAAGCGCCGGTCGCGCCGGGCCAGCCGGGCCGCCACCTCGGCGATGTGGGCGGTCAGGGACGGATCCCACGTGCGGGCCCGGTCGCCGACGCGAATGACCACGCCGTCGCCCAGCCGCGCCGCCGGCTGGGCCTTGGACGTCTCGATGGCGACGACGTAGGCCCCGGCGGGGATCGTGCCGCTTTCGCAGGCGGCCAGGCAGCCGACGAAGCCCGCCTCCTCCGCCCGGGTCAGCAGCCCCGTGACGCGGGCGGGGATGCGGCGCCGCGCGATCTCCTCCATCGCGCACAGCACCGAGGCTGCACCGGCCACGTCGTCGCACGCCCTGCCGGCGAGCACCTCCCCGCGGATGCACATGGCGGGCAGGTCCCACATGCCGACCGTGCCGGCGGGGACGTCGGCTGCGCGGGAGAGCGTCAGCCGGCATGGCCGGATCCACGGCAGGTGGCCTTTGTGGGACGCGTCGATCCGCCCGACCACCTCGCCGCCGGGGGCGAAGAACCGGACGCGCGCCCCGGGGAAGTACTCGGCGGCCACCGATCCGCGGAAGTGCGCCCACAGGGTCCGCCCGCGCCGCCGGACGGCGGCGAAGCCGGGGTGGTCCATGTGGGCGGCGAACACCCAATGCCGCCCGCGGCCGGCGGCGGGGCGGTAGTGCAGCAGGACGTTGCCGGCGGCGTCGCGGGTCATCGCCGTGCCGGTCCGTCCCGCCCAGCGGCGGACCGCCTCGACGACCGCCTCCTCGATGAACGGGGCGGTGGGCACGGAAAGCAGCTCGCGGAGGATGGTCCGGTGTCGGGGTTTCATGGCGGCTCCGTGGCGGGGGCCTCTCGTACGCGCAGGTTCACGAGCCATGCGCCGCAAAGCCCAAATCCGAAGCAAACGGCAAATCCGAAACGCGAAATCCGAAACAAATCCGAAATCCGAAGCAGCAAAGAAGAAGCATCAAACCGACCGACCGTATGGGATCGCTTGCTCAGCACGAAGGGGACTCGGGGGCCATCCTGTTTGCCACCGGCTTCAGCCGGTGGTTGGCGTGGCTGGTAGGACCCCGGAGCCCGCTTCAGCGGGGCTTCTCGATCGATGGCTTCAGCCGAAATGCCTGAAGGCACTGATCGAGAAGCCCGGCTGGAAGCCGGCCAGGGGTAGGACCGCGGTGGCGTACCACCGGCTGAAGCCGGTGGCAAACAACTCCCAGGGTTACGCTGCCGCTACGGGTGGTGGGTGGTTGAGTCAAGTGGATACCCAGCTTTCGTGTTTCGGATTTCGTGCTTTCTAGTCGCGGGCGTCCTGCCCGTCGGCCTGGGCCTCGCCGGCGGCGAGCTTCTCCAGCCGCGCCATTTCCTTGTTCAGCTCGGCGGCGGCGGCGGTGTCGGGGAAGCGGGCGATCAGGTCGCGGGCCTTGTCGATCGCCTCGGCAAAGTGCCGGCGGCGGAGCAGGTCACTGATGCGGTCGCGGAGCTCGCGAGCCTCCTCGATGTGGGCGTTGTCGGCGATGGTGGCCAGGCTGGAACGGACCTCGCGGGCCTCGAGGCTGTCGGGGTAGGCCGCCAGCAGCTCCTCGGCGGCCGTTCGGGCCGCCCGCCATCGCCGGGCAGAGGCTTCCTTCTCGACCTTGGCGATCCTCCGCTTGCGGTCCTCGGCCTCGAAGGCCTCCTTCTCGTGGCGTACGCGCCGGCCCAGTTCGGCGACCCCGGCGGCGTTGCCGTGCCGCGACGCCAGTTCGGCGGCGACGGCGGCGGCCTGGGCGTACTGCCCGGCGGACATCAACTCGGCCGCCCGTTCGGTGGCCGCGGCGACGTCCCGCTCCTCCACCCGCCGGCGGAGGGCTTCGATCCGCTCCCG
>DASRZG010000378.1:0-5159 GCA_035686585.1 Phycisphaerae bacterium | reverse complement strand
CATCCGCGCGGCTTGCCCACTTCGACATTCAGTATTCGGTATTCATTATTCGATATTTGCTTCTGCTGCTTAACCCCTTTGTGTCCTTCGTGTCCTTTGTGGTTCGATCCGTTTCTTCTTCCAGAATCGGTACAATCCGTGTAATCCGTGGACTGTTGCTTCTTCGAACTTCGGATCCGTGCCGGGATGAACCATGCCGAACATCATCTTTTTCATGCTGGATCAGCTCTCCGCCAAGTGGCTGGAGGCGGCCATGGGCGGGGTGTGTGCGACGCCGAACTTCGATCGGCTGCGGGCGCGGGGGACCACGTTCACCAACGCCATCTCCAGCAACCCGCTGTGCACGCCCGCCCGGGCGACGCTGGCGACGGGGCTGACCTCCCGCCAGCACGGGGCGCTGCAGAACGGCTACTGTCTCGACCCGTCCATTCCCACGTTCATGCGGGCCCTCCAGGGGGGCGGGTGGCGGACGGGGGCGTTCGGCAAGGTCCACCTGCACCCCCAGGCCGCCGGCGGGGACGACCGCGTCCAAGACCGCGGCTTCGACGTCGCCCACATCACCGAGGACCCGCGTTCCGGAGAGTGGCTGGAATGGATCGAGCGGGAGCACCCCGCCCACTACGAAGCCGCCCTCGCCACCATCTGGGGCTGGTCGCATCCGCGGTTCCGCCAATACGGGCCCGGGAAGATCGACCTGGGCGAGAGGATCCGCCGGCTCAGGGAATCCTTCGACTGGACATCGCCGGAAGTCCCCGACGCCACCCAACTGTTCTACGCCCTGCCCTTCCCCGAGCCGCTCAGCCAGTCGGCCTGGATCACCCGCCAGGCGATCGAGTTCCTCCGCCAGACCGACCCGGCCGCCCCGCTGTACGCCCACGTCAGCTACGTCCAGCCGCACGCCCCGTTCTGCGCCCCGGCTGAGTGCTTCGCCGACGTGGACCCCGCCCGGATCCCCGAGCCGATCGACCCCACGTGGATCGACGACCCCCTCCGGCCGGCGGGCTTCTGCGACGATCATCGCATCTTCCCTGAGCGCCCCGCCCACTGGCGGCAGTTGCGGCATTGCTACTTCGCCGACATCGTCCACCTCGACCGCCAGCTCGGCCTGCTGACCGACGCGATCGCACAGGCCGGGCGGGCGGAGAACACCTATCTCATCCTCCTGGCCGACCACGGCGAGATGCTGCTGGACCACGGCTTCCGCGGCAAGGGCAACCGCCACTACGACGCGTGCGTCCGCGTGCCGCTGATCGTGGCCGGGCCCGGCATCGCCGCCGGGGCCACGTGCGAGCGGTTCGTCCAACTGGAGGACCTGTTCCCCACCGTCCTGGAGATGGCGGGTCTGGCCCCGCCGGCCGCGAAGGTGGCGGGGCGCAACCTGAAGGAGCATCCCGACGTCCTGCCCGGCCGGTCGCTGCTGCCGCTGTGCCGAGGCGAATCGCCGGAGGCGTGGCGAGAGGAGGCGTACGTCGAGAGCTACAGCGACGTCACCAACGCCCTGCCGATCCACTGGGCCCGCACCGTCCGCACCGCCCGGTATCGCTACACCTGCTACGCCGCCGGCGGCGGGGAGCAGTTGTTCGACCTGTCGGCCGACCCGGACGAGACGGTCAACCTGGCCGCCGCCGCCTCCCACCGCCGCGTCCGCCGGGACCTCCGCGACCGGCTGATGGAGCGGATCATCCTCCAGGACTACCCCCACCCGCCGCGGGGGCTGTTCGCCCACGGGGCCAGTTGACCGCGCGGCGTTGACACGGCTGGGGCGAATCGGTACGGTCAACATTCGACGCGGATTGACCGTCCACGACTCGAACCCTCGGAGAAGGACGCGTGGCGTTGCCCCGGAAGCGTTCACATCGCAAACGGCTCCTCATCCTGGCGGCATTGGCCGCGCTGGTGGTGTGGGCGGCTGTGGACCTCGCCAGGGGAACCGGGCCCTGGAAGGCGGTGGCCGACTACGCCGGCGGGCTGGCCCGCAGCGCCGGGCCGATCAAACCGCTGGCCGGCGCCCTCCGCGGCGCGGGGGGCGCCCCGAAGCGCCCCATCGAGCTGCGGGTGTGGGACTGGTGGTCGCCCGCCATCGCCGAAGAGTACGGGACCTATTCCCACGAGCTGGAGCGGAGGTTCGAGGCCGCCCACCCGGACGTGGACGTGGTCTTCCAGGCCATCCCCTTCGGCAACTACCAGCAGAAGCTCGCCACGGGCATGATCGGCCGGACGCCGCCGGACGTCCTGCAGGTCAGCGTCGCCTGGGCCGAGGGGCTCTACCGCCGCGGCATGATCCGCCCGCTGAACGAGTTCCTCGAGACCACCCCCGAGCTGCAGGCCGATCAGTTCATGTCGTCCGCCTGGTATCACAACCACGCCGATGGCGCCGTCTTCGGCATCCCTCACATCATCGACTCCGCCTGCCTGCTGTGGAACCTGGACATGCTCCGCGAGGACCCGCAGCTCCACTTCATGTTCGAGCGGGCCCCCGACGGCGGGCCGGACTTCACCCGCGTCCGCTTCGACGCGGTGCGCGACTGGGACCATTTCCGCTGGATCCTCAAGCGCCTCTACAAGCCCGCCCCGCCCGGCGGCAAGGCCAAGCCGCGCTACGGGTTCATCATGAACGCCTACAGCATGGGCGCCGGCAGCTACATGCCCTGGGCGGCCGCCAACGGGATCACCCTCCAGAACCGCGCCGGGACGCGGGCGACGTTCGACAACCCCGCCGGCGTCGAGGCCCTGCAGTTCATGATCGATGTGTTCTACGAGGACCGCGTCTGCCCGCCCTTCACGCGGGAGATCGAGTCCTACGGCCCGTTCCAGCGGAAGGAGGTCGCCTGCTCGATGGCGGGGACGTTCTCGGGCAAGTACATCTTCCGCAACATCAACTGGGGCGGGTTCGGGATGACGGCGTTCCCGCCGGGTCCCCGGGGCGACGAGCAGAAGACCGTCGCCTGGGCCAACATGATCGCCATCTCCTCCCGCTGCAAGCACCCCAAGCTGGCGTGGGAGTACATCCGCATGGTGGCCGGGCCCGACGGGGCGGCGCTGCGCCTGGACCTGCTGAAGATGAACTCCCCCCGCCTGGACTTCACCGGCGGCCCGCAGTGGACGGCCAAGGTCCGCGAGTACCCGTTCATGCACAACATGCAGCAAATCTGCGCCGCGGGGGCGCCGCTGTACCACACCGAGACGCAGGCGGTCCGGGACGAGATGAGGCCGGTGATGGAGTACCTCATGCTCAACTGGGGCGACGTCCGGGACGGCAAGGGCAAGTACACCGGCTGCGCCGACGCGCTGCACCATGTCGCCGAGCGGGTCAACATGATCTACGACCGGTACAACCGCTGGTCGCGCCCGCCGGCGCCGCCGGCGAAGGAAGGGACGCGATAGCCGTGGCGCGCAGGATCGTCATGCAGCGCAACCAGCCGGCGGCGTACCTGTACATCGCGCCGGCCTTCACGATCATGGTCCTGTTCAGCTTCGTGACCATGGGCATCAGCTTCTTCGTGAGCCTGCACGACTGGGACGCCTTCCGGGGCCGGGGCGAGTTCGTCGGCGCGGGCAACTACGTCCGGGCGCTGACCGACCTGGGCGGGCCGTTCTGGATCGCCATGGCCAACACGGCGCTGTACGTGGTGATGGCGGTGGTGGGCGTGCTGTGCACCGCCCTGCCGCTGGCGATGCTGTGTCGCAAGGCGCGGCGCGGGCAGTCGCTGTTCCGGACGCTGTACTTCATCCCCTCGATCACGCCGATGGTGGTGATCTCGCTGACCTGGACGGTCCTGCTGAAGAACTGGGGCAACATCGTCGACAAGCCCGCCACCGCCCTGCTGTCGATCGCCCTGGTGGGCATCTGGCAGGGCGCCGGGTACAACATGCTGCTGTTCCTGGCGGGGCTCAGCGAGATCCCCGACGTCTACTACGACGCCGCCCGCGTCGACGGGGCCGGGCGGTGCCAGGAGTTCTGGTACATCACCATGCCGCTGCTGCGCAACACGCTGATCTTCGTGACCGTCATGGTGATCATCGGCTCGTTCCAGGTCTTCACGCAGGCCTACATCATGACCGGCGGGGGGCCCCAGCGGAGCACGGAGGTCCTGGCCCTGCAGGTCTTCAAGAACGCCTTCAGCTACGCCGGGCAGATGGGCTACGCCTCGGCGATGGCCTGGCTGCTGTTCGCGGTGCTGCTCGTCTTCATCATGATCCAGGTGCGCGTCTTTCGTTCGCGGCGGGTCTACGACCAATGACGCCCTCTCAGGCCAAACCACCTCGCCACAGGGCGGGCCGGCTGGCGGGCATGGCAGCCCTTCTGATCATGTCCGCCGGGGCCCTCGCCATGGTCTACCCCTACGCCTACATGGTCGGGGCGAGCCTCAAGACCCGGAAGGAATTCGCCGTCGACAAGAGCAGCATCGTCCCGCCCCGCTTCCAGCCGGCCGAGCGGCTCAAGCATGCCCGCGGCCAGCCCAGCGCCCTGGACTGGCCCGGCGCCGACTGGCCCGTCCTGCGAAACTACACCGATGCCATCGTCTTCGGGCGCGTGGACGTGTTCCTGTTCAACAGCCTGCTGTACGCCGTGCTCATCACGTCCGTCCAGTTGGCCGTCAATACGCTGGCCGCCTACGCCTTCGCCCGGATGGAGTTCCGCGGCAGCGGCGTGCTGTTCGCGCTGCTGCTGACGACGATGATGCTGCCCCCCGCCGTGCTGCTGGTGCCGCAGTTCCTCGTGGTCAGCCGTCTGGGCATGGTGGACTCGGTCCTGGGCGTCGTGCTGCCGGGCTTCGCCGGGGCGTTCGGCGTGTTCCTGCTGCGGCAGTTCTTCCTGAACATCCCCGGCACGCTGGAAGAGGCCGCCCGGCTGGACGGCTGCGGGCCCCTCGGCGTGCTGTGGCACGTCATCCTGCCCCTCAGCAGGCCCATCCTCATCACCCTGGGTCTGTTCACCTTCCTGGGGGCATGGAACAGCTTCATCTGGCCGCTGGTGGTGCTCAGCGACCAGTCGTACTACCCGCTGACCGTCGGGCTGAGCCTGTTCCGCGAGGAAAGCGGCGCCGACTGGCCGCGGATCTTCGCGGCCTCCGTGATGGGGTCGCTGCCCCTGTTCGGACTGTTCCTGTTCGCCCAGCGGCACCTGGTCGGGTCCATCAGCCTCAGCGGGCTGAAGG
>DASRZG010000377.1:0-4594 GCA_035686585.1 Phycisphaerae bacterium | reverse complement strand
GCTCGCCCTCTCGATTCCAGGATGGGGGCTAAGTTCCACCATGGCCCACGGTTCCGCAAGCGTCCCTGCGATCGCGGACCGTCGGGCAACCATCCGTGGCATCCCTGCCTGCCGCCGGCAGGTAGGCAGGCGCGCAATCCGTGGACTGTCTTACCGGCCGGTGCCCGTCAGGGGTTCAGCTTGTTTTCCTGGTCGGTGCCATGCTTCTCTGAGCGGAGCGGAGAAGCATGCTTCTGCAGACAACGCAGAAGCATGGCACCCGGCACCAGCGACAGGCCCGCCCCCTGGCTGCCGCCGGAGGCATGCACCTCGCCGCTGCACTTGGGGTCCCGGCGCCGTCCTTTCCGTCACGGCGGGAGGATCAGGTAGCGCTTGGGGTCCGTCTCGCTGACGAAGTAGCTGGCGGCGCTGATGGCCATGAACAGGATGCCGCCGAGGATGTCTCCCACGATGACGCCGACCATGAGCTGCTTGGCCTTGGCGTAGGCGCGGGAGCTTCCGAATCGCGTGACGGCCGCCTTGATCAGCCACCCCAGCAGGAACGAGTGCCCGAAGACGTCCATGGCCCAGGTGCCCCCGGTCAGGAACATGATGGGGTGCAGGCCCCACCAGGGCAGCCGCAGCCGCATCACGCTGAACAGCAGCACCAGACCCATCCCCACCCCGAAGCCCCATAGGAACCTCCGATGGGGCCGGGCCGCCCCGATCCGCTCCCAGGTACCGAGCCGCTCGGCGCGCTCGATGTCGGCGGGACCCTCAAATTGCTGCACGGTGTGATCGACCATCTCCACCGGGGCCTTGGGGACGGCGTTGGTGGCCCAGGTGTCGTTGCGGTTGACGCCATAGTTGTAGTTCGCCCAAAGCGCGACGGGGACGGCGACGGCAAACCCGAGGGCATAGATGCCGGCGAAGCCCCACCCGATGCGTCTCGGGGAGATCCCCGCGCGGTCGCAGATCCGCAGGCCGTTGACGATGAACGGCATGAGGCACTCTCGCGGGTCGTACGTGAGGACCGCGCATAGGATCCCGACGATCGCCAGGTTCCTCGGGCCCAGGGCGGCAAACCCAAACAGCCCGATCAGCACCGCCGCGGGCTGCCAGTACGTCTGGGTGAAGAACAGTCCGGCCTCGGCGTTCATGCGGGCGATGCCGAGGTACAGCACGAGCATCGAGGCGACGGCGAGCAGGCCGATCAGCGGGTCGAGCCCCAGGGCATCCCAGAGGAACCAGACGAGTGCCGCCGCGCCGATCAGCAGGACGCGCAGCGCCGTAGCAGCGTGGCCTTCCACGCCGGGCTGCCGCCGGAACGTGAGCCCCTGTTTCAGGACGCGCCAGTAATACGCCCGTCCCGTGTACAGCATCAGCAGGGCCAGCCCCCCGTACGCCCCGGCGCGAAACCAGACGCCCAGCGCCCCTCGCATCTCGTTGCCCGAGAAGTCCACGCCCGTTTCGGCGACGACGGCGGTCCACATCACGAACACGAACGTGGACAGGCCCAGCGACAGGCTCACATCCGACGCCAGGAAGAACGCGAACGCGATCACCATCGGGTACAATCGGGGCGCAAACAGCGGCCACTTGTGCCATCCCGGCGCGTCCAGGAGGAACCTCGACTTCTGAAGGATGATCCCGAACTGCGGGAACTCCAGCGGGATCTCGATGCTCTCGTCGTACCACGCGTGGATCCCGTTGACCACGCGGATCGCCAGGATCGCCGCCGCCCCGATCCAGAACAGGCGCGAGCGGAAGATCCCGGGCAGCCCCCGGCCGGGCTCTTGCTCCATCAGGGTGTTGGCGAACTCCGCGATGGGGTAGCGCAGCCGCTCGTGAGACGACCACTGCCGGTGCACGATCAGGCACACGCAGACCACGCACAGCCCCATCAGCGGGACAATCACCCCCCATGTCTTCAGCGCGCCCAGCCACGGGCGCCAGGGAATCCCGTCGATCGGGGAAATCCACTCGCCGCGGGGCCCGCCCAGCCCGTGCAGGTAACCGTCCACCAGGTCGGCATCGTACTTCCCGCCGTTGGCGAGCATTTGCGGGGGGAAGTAGCTCAGCACCTTGTGCTGCTGCCAGCCCGGAGAGATCTCGTTGTACTGGATGGGCATGATAAGGCAGGGGGTGAAGCTCCGCATCATCGAGCTTCCCGGGATCCCGCAGCCCGCCAGCGTCAGACCCACCGCGACCGCCAGCTCGGATCCCCGCAGGCGCCAGCGCGGCCCCAGCCGATGCAGCACCGGGTTCACGATCAGCACCAGAAGGATCAGCATCCCGAACACGCTGATCGGGAAGTGATTGCCCACCACGAAGTTCAGCCGCAGGACGCTGTCGTTGAGATACCCCGCCCCCGCAATGAGCATGGCGCCCAGGAAACCGAGAATGACCGCGCGTCGGGTCATGCCGCCTCGTTCCGCCGAGATCCGTCCGTGAAGTTTGACGAGGGCGCATTATAGATGGGCTCGGTATTCGGCCAACAGAAATACCGGCGAGGCGAAGCGGCGCGACGCCGGCGGGTATGGCGGACCCGTTTCTGCGCGAGACTTTCGCGGCCTGACGGGGTTTGCTACGATGGTGGGACCGGGCGGGTGTTTGGATCCGCCCGTCTCCGTTTGTTCCCGCTGAGGCAGCGGGCCGGGCCGGCGGAACCGGCTGCCCAAGGATCAGAGGTAGGATCGAATGAGAACGGCATGGATCATCGCAGCGCTGTCGGGGGCGATGGTGTCGCAGGCGGGCGCCGCCGACGACGGCGGCGACTCCCCCCTGTTTGATATTCCCAGGCTGGAAGGGATCCGGATCGACGGGAGCAGCGTCGATTGGGCCGTCGGAGGATTCCGCGTGGACACGCTCGCCGGAATCAACGGGCAGGTCCGCCCCCCCGCGGATCTGGACGCCGCGTTCCGCCTCGGATGGAACAACCGCGGGCTGCTGGTCCTTCTGACCGTGCGCGACGACAAGCCCGTCGAGCATCCCGACAAGGAACAGCTCTGGCGGATGGACAGTGTGGAGTTCTACCTGGCCCCACAACGGGGCGCCAAAGATGTGATCCAGCCCGTCGTCGCCCCCGGCCTTGCCCCCAAGCAGACCGCGCTCCGCTGGTTCGTTCACGACCACCGCAAGGACCCCAAGCTCAAGGAGATCGAAACGGCCCTTCAGGCCGCCCGCACCAAGACCGCCGGCGGGTACGTGATGGAAGTTCTGATCCCGTGGAGCAACCTGGCCATCGAGCCCACGCTCGGCCGGGAGGTCGCCTTCCAGTTGCACCTCAACGACGCCGACGACCCCGAGGTCCGCTACCGCGACGTCTTCCACGCCGTGTGGTATCCCCAGTACGGGGCTTTCAGAAACACCCAGGCGATGCACCGCCTCCGCCTGGCCGAGGCGCCCGGGCCGCGCGTCGCGGCGGCGGCGCGCGTCGGCGCGCCCGGTCGCAAGGGTATCCCGATCCACGTCATCGCTCCCAAGTCGTTCTTCGGGAAGGAGGCGGTGGTGCTGTCCGGCCGGCAGGAACTCGCCCGCGCGGCGTTTGCGCTTCGCGACGGTCGCGCCGCGGCGGCTTGCCTGCTGCCGCCGCCTCCTGCGGGCAAGGCCCCGCAAGACCTGAAGGTGACGGTGGACGGTCGGACCGTGGCGACGATCGAACAGAAGATCCTGCCGGCGCCCGCGCCCGCCGAAAACGAGGAGCTGTTCGGGGCGCGGATCCAGCGGACGATGACGCTGCTGGCCACCAGTAACCCCTGGCGGAGATTCCCGGTCCGGATTCTCCTGTACGGGCAGTCGATCGTGGCCGGTGGCTGGTCGAAGACCCTGGAGGCCGACCTCCGCGAGCGTTTTCCCCATGCGGACATCACGTTCGTCAACCGCGCGATCGGCGGGTTCGAGGCCCACGTGCTGGTCCGCACCGCCGTGCACGATCTGTACCCCTTCTATCCCGACCTGGTCGTCTTCCACGTCTACGGCGGCGAGAAGACCGGCGAGCTGGAGCGGATCGTCTCCAACATCCGCCGCTACACCACCGCCGAGATCATGCTCTTCACGCACCAGGCGCCGCTGCCGAACTCGCACTTCGACTCGTCGTCGGACTTCATGCGGCGATTGGCGCAGAAGTACAACTGCGAGCTGGTCGAGGTCCGCGAGGAGTGGCGGCGATACCTGAAAGACAATGACCTGGAGCCGGTGACGCTGCTGGGCGGACCCGGGGACGTGCACCCCAACGCCGACGGGCACCGGCTGCTCGCCGCCCTGGTGGGGCGGCACTTCCGCTACAACACGATGCTGCCCGGCGGATGGACCGACACCGTCCGCACCTACGAGGCCAAGCGCCTCGCCGACGAGGGTGCCGACGACGAGATCGTCTTCACCGGTAAGCCCTGGAAGCATGTCACCGGCCGCAACCCCGGGCAGGCCGAGGCGGCCGCCGTTGTCGGAGAGTCCCCCGAAAGCGCGCTGAAGCTCAAGTTCGTCGGCAACCGCGTGGACGTCATCGCCGGGGCCTGCAAGGATAAGATCGGGACGGCCAAGGTTCGGATCGACGGGCAGCCTCCGTCGAAGGACCCCCGCCCGTACGCCATCACGCGTCCCTCAACAATCCAGG
>DASRZG010000376.1:0-8572 GCA_035686585.1 Phycisphaerae bacterium | reverse complement strand
ACCAACTCGGCGAGATGATGGATCATTACGGCCCGCTTTTCTTCCTGATGGCAAACAGCGTCGATGTGTTCAACAGGTACGACTAGCCTGCGATGCACCTTCCCAAGCCCGGTCGGCCCAAGTACAGTCCCCGAGATCGGATCCAGGGGGTAACGCCATGAACAACACGCAGAAGATCGTCGTCGTGGTGGTCCTGGGGCTGATCGGGCCGGTGGCGGATCACAGTAGCCACGCCAGAAGTTTCATGCAGAGGTAATCGACGATGAATCCCGCAGTCAACCCGCAGATGTAGACGCCGACGAACGCGGGGACCTTCAGCACGAGCTTCTCACGACCTAGAGCCGTTCCGGAGAGGATCTGATACATCAGGTACGCTGGGTAGCCAAATGCCAGCACGGGCAAGAGGACAAGCAGACAAGCCAAGGTACCGAATAGACGGTTTGCGTCCGCTATGCCCCAAGTGACGGCGAAGAATCGAGCCAGTGTGCCCGATATTCCGATGGCGTACGGTGTAAGAGGCAACCACAGCCACAGGAAGTGCGGACCCGCAATACCAAGTACCGTGCGATCTCCGAACTCGGAACGCTGAACATTCTCCCCTGTCGCGCCCCCGACCACCGACGTTGCCACGATAGCGATGGAGGCCAAGGGCAGCACAATCCCCCAAGCTATGGGGCTCCCCACCATCGTCTGCCCGGTGTAATGAAGATAGGCCGCTCCGGCGAGAAGAAGGGCCGCCGGTATGGAGCTGATCGCAGCAATGAGTGCACCGCGTTTCTTCGCTATCGCGCCCGTGAGGCCTGAACAGACGGCGGTGACGACGACGATGGCGATGAGGAACCACACGTAGTGATCGCCCCAACTGTATTCCGATCGCGTCTGAATCATGCCCAACTGCACAAGCCGCTGAGCCTCTTCAGGCCACAGGGTTCTCCCAACAACAGACGTCACAGTCCCCCAAAGAACAAGCCAGTAGACCCAGAAGGCGAGGATGCCGCCCGCGTAACACCATGCAATTGTCAATCCGCTTGCGGCGGTACTTGGCGGAACGGGAAAGCTCAGACCGCAAGCGGGGCATTCTTCCTGGAGGCCAGACATCCCGTCCGGAGACTCCATCGCTTCGCCGCAGTGTGGGCACTCGTACTCAATCATCGTTCTCGCGCCTACCGTCGCACGGGTCGGCCGTGCGGTCTGCCAAGGTGAAGATGCCGACGATGAACACACCGGCGGCCATCAGGTCTACTGGGCGCCATACCTCCCGAGTCATGTGGACTGGCGCAAGCGGGTTGAACAGGATGGCCATGGGGGCGAAAAGGCAGACCGCCCAGGTGCGTTTCCAGGCCCACGCCTGGTAGGTGGTGAAGACGGCCGCGGCACACGTCACCCAGCGGAGCAAGACGTAGTAGCCGTAAGGCCAGGCCGCGAGGGCCGCCACCAGCATGGCGGCCGCGATCGATCCCGGCACAACGTGGGGGCGGCGGGTGAAGAAGCCCTTTGCTCCCATTCTCATGTCTCCAAGTCCACCGTCGGCGGGATTGTCGCCCCGTCGCCGCCCGGCGTCAATGGGTATCGTCGCCCCGGAGCTCCGGCAAGCCTGCCCAGAGTTCTGGGGACACAACACGTATCTCCATTTCCTTTTCGAATCCCGTGGGGTCCTTGGGCCCGTGGAATCCTGGGGGCTGGATGTCGGATAACGTGACAGCACCGCCTCTTCGTGGCCATACGCCAGAGGCAAGTTGTCCGGGCAGCTCCCGCATCCGGTTACCCCATGGAAAAGATCGTTGGGCTGATGGGCGCACGCCACGGACAGACGGCCAGGGCGTCGTTCGTAGTGCCGCCGTGAGGCGGCCTTCCTGATGCCCTTACGGGCACACTACGAACTGGCCTTCCTGATGCCCTTACGGGCACACTACGAACTGGCCTTCCTGATGCCCTTACGGGCACACTACGAACTGCGGCCTTCCTGATGCCCTTACGGGCACACTACAAACCAGGTCCCAGGTGCCCCAGCGCCATCAGGCCGTAGAACGTGTACTCGCAGTCCGGCTCGTCGTCGCCGGGATGGCCTCGGAACCCGCCGTCGTCGCAGCGGCAGCGGTCGACGAATCCCAGGGCCGAAGCGCGAATGGCGTCCAGGTCCGCGCCCATGTGGACCAGGGCGTGGACGGCGGTGGCGGTGGAGAGCAGGTCGGGCTCGAGAATCAGCGGGACCGCGGCGAATCCCCCGCCCTCCCCATGCCGGGCCAGCATCCAGTCGCCGACGGAGGGATCCACGGGCGCCCCGAGGTGGCGCAGCACCGTCGCGGCAGCGGCCGTGGCGGGGACGTTGCCCACCGGGATCGACGCATCGTTGGCGTACCCGCCGTCGGCGGCCCGGAGCGACTGGAGGCACCCGATCACGCCTTCGGGCGCCGGCATGTCGGCGCCGACGTCCTGGTACAGCCCCAGCGCGAGAAAGCACCCGTAGACCGTACCGGCCTGCGCGCCAGGGGCGGGCCCGTAGCCGCCGTCGCCGGCGCGGTGTTCCTCGGCCGTCGCCAGCACCCGCCGGCGCAGCGGCTGGCCCACCTCACCGTCGATCAACGAACGGCACCGGGCGAGGCAGCCGAGGTGGACCAGGTCCAGCCCCTCCCCGTCACCGAAGCCGTCCAGGTACTCCCTCACCGGCCCGCGCGGCAGCTCGGCGCCGATGGCGGTGAGGCACTCCAGGGCGAACAGGGTGTAGTACAGGTCCGCGGCGCCCGCGCGGTCGGCGAACCCCCCGCCGGCGGTCAGCCGGCTGCGCACGAACCGGGCGGTGGGCCCGCGCCGCTCAGGCGGCAGGTTCCCCGCCCGCCTCGCCGCCCGCAGCATTTCCTGTCTGATGGTCATCGCTTGCCCCGGCCGCCTGGAAATCGCGGAAGACCTTGCCCACCACGCGGCGGAGCAGGCCCTTGAGGTTGGCGCCGGCCAGGGGCCGCAGGGCGGCCACGGCCCGGCCCTTGTACTCGGTCAGCAGGCGGTCCGCGGCGGCGTGGACGTCCAGCTCGGCGAGGATCCGTTGCAGGCGCCGGGCACGGCTGGACCGGCCTGCCCGCCCGCACCAGACATCCTCGACCAGCGTGCGGTCGGCCCCGCAGGCGCCCTCCCACGCCAGCGCCATCACCAGCGAGGGCCGGACGGCGTCGGCATCGGGCGAGTCGGCCCCGGCGAAGTCCTGGATGTCGTCGCGGATCTGGTAGGCCACGCCGAAGGCCTCGCTGTACTCGGTGAGAGCCCGGTGCGTGGCGTTGTCGGCGCCGGCGAGAACGGCCGCCATCTGCAGCGCCACCTCGAACGCCGGGGCGGTCTTGAGGGCGAAGATGTCGATCACCTCCCCGGCGGACAGCGGCGCCGGGTCGCGCCGCCAGCACAGCTCGGCGCCCTGCCCCAGGCACAGGCGGCGGTGCCCGTCGGCGGCCGCCGACAGCATCCGCGCGACGCGGCCGGCCTCGGCGCCGCACCGGCCGATCAGGCGGTACCCCTCGCCGATCAGCAGGTCGCCGACGTTCAGGGCCACGGGCACCCCGTGAGCGGCGTGGACCGTGCGGTCGCCATACCGCACGTCGTCCCCGTCCTCGATGTCGTCGTGGATCAGCGAGGCCTTGTGGAAGCACTCCACCGCCAAGGCGACGCGCCGCAGGCTCGCCGGCGGCGGCGCCTGCGGGTCATCCTGGAGCGCCTGGTAGGCGCAGACGGTCAGGAACGGCCGCCAGCGCTTGCCGGACCGGGCGAGCCACTGGCGGGCGATCCGCTCGGTCCTGCCCTCGGGCGCGCCCATCGCGGCCGACAGCTTCTCCGGCGCAAACCACGACCGCACCGTCTCGCGAAGGGCGTCCAGATCCAGCCGGCGGGTCTTGTCGCCGGCGGTCAGGTAGATCGCGTCCCAAAGCCAACCGACGTCCAGGTCGGTCCGGGCGCATCCGTCGCGAAGCAGCGGGATGGCAATCCCGGGAACCGCGGCCGCTTCCATGTACGGAAAGACCCGCTCCAGCACCGACAGGCAACTGGCGCCGACGACCGCGTCGATCTTGCCCGAGGCGATCATGGCGATGACCACGGTCGTGCCCTCGGCCGCCAGGACGGCATAGCCGAGGCGCTCGGCCTCGGCCTGGAGGTCGCCGATGGGACACTGCCCGCATCGCCGGCACAGCAGGCCGAACTCGTCGATCGACCCGGGACAGACGCTCTCGTCGCGGAGGCACTGGGGCAGCATCAGCAGGCGCCGGTCGTACGGCACGGCCGCCAGGATGTCGCGCCACAGCTCGTTGTTCAGCAGCACGGAGGCGTAGTCGCGGCAGGCGCGGTCGGCCCCGGCTTCATCCAACATGCGTTCGGTATGGGCGGCGAGGTCGTCGAAGGACAGCGGCGGGGTGAGCCCGGCCCGGCGGACGTACTCGGCCGCGGCGCGGAGCAGATGCTCGCGCCGGGCGGGGTCGGCGGGAATCCCCGGCCCGACGCGCTTGCCGGCATCGGCAGCGGTCGCGGAAACCGGCTTGTCAGGCATCTGGGACACGAACGGCATCCTCCGCTGCATTCGCGGGGTTCATTGTACCGACTGGGGCGGCACGGGAGGATATCTGCCTGCCCAGCCGGACGAACCTCCGGCGCCACATGACCACCTCCATCCGCCCGAGCATCTGGAGCACCATCCGCTTGGCCCAGGAGACCCCGCCGGCGCGCTGGTTGTCCCAGAACAGCTTGGGCACGCGCTGGAAGTTGATCTCGTAGCAGGCGCGGAACAGGTCGAGCTGGTCGGGCCTCATGCGGTCGACGGTGAAACGCTCGTCGCCGTCGGCGCGGGAGGTCGGCAGCGGCTCGTGGAAGACGGGGAAGATCACCGCCCGCCGCTCGCCCAGGAAGCGGACCAGCTCCCGCGTCCGGGCGACGTCCGCCGCCGTCTCGCCCGGCAGGCCCAGGATGATGCTGAAGACGGGGAAGAACCCGGCCTCGTCCAGCCGGTCGGCGGCGGTCCGGACCATCTCGTCCCACTCGTCCGCCTGGAAGGGCCCGAGCTTGCCCCGGCCCATCTTCTCCACCAGCCGGCCGTTGGCGCTTTCGGCGCCCAGGTTGACCCACAGATACTTGCTCGGTGCGCTCCAGGTGAGCAGCCGCCGGACCTCGCGGAGCTGCTCGACGGAAAGCTGCACCACCGACGAGATGTTGGCGTGATCGATCTGCATGAAGCGCAGGCCGTCGATGCGGCGGATCTGCTCGAGCAGGCCGCAGAGGGCGTCGAAGTTCAACTGACGGGTGGTCCCGCCGTAGCGGAAGAAGTCCTCGCTGCTGCTGACGACCGACCGGACGCCGGCGGCCACGTTGGTGGCGACGTCGGCCAGGATGGTCTCCGCCGGCAGATGGGCCATCTTCTTGCCGGCCATGGTGCAGTACCGGCAGCCGTTGCCGCACCCGCGGGACATCTCCACCACGCCCATCAGCGACGCGCCGCGGATGGGCCGGATGTTCTCGGCGGCGGTGGTGGGCTCGCGGACGCCGGCGGGCGGGGCCTGCCCGGCCAGGAGCGATTCGAACAGCGCCGGCCCGGCTGATTCGAAGAAGCCCTCGAAGACGGTGTCGATGCCCTGGCGGCGGGCCTCCTCGGGCCGGCGGGCCCATTGCCACGCCCCGCCCCCGCCGCCGACCACGCGGAAACCCCAGCGGGCCTTGGCGGCGCCGATGGCGTCCATCATCCGGTCCGTCCACAGGCGGGTGTAGAGGGGGCCCTTGCAGAAGGCGCTGCTGGTGGTGTTGCTCATCCCCTCGCCCAGCGGGTCGGAGGAGTGGACGCCGACGATCTTCGTCCATGGGCCCAGCAGCTTCGGCAGCGATTCCGGGGTGGCGCAGACGACGTCGCCGGCCGTCAGCGCGGTGCCCGCCAGCAGCGACGCCTCCACGCGGCGCAGCCCGACCGGCGCCGCCATCGCCCGCCCGGCCCGGTCGGTCGGCATCGTCGGGGCGAAGAACCGCCGCATCGCCCACGCCGGCGCCTGGGTGGTCTGCATCGTGGCGAAGATGCCCTCGAACAGCACCTTGTAGTCGGCGCTGAGCGTCCGGTCGGCGACCAGCACCACGGCGGGGGTGAGTTGTCCGGCTGGGTTGGTCATGGGGGAGTTCAGGGGCTCTCCGTGCAGTTCGGGCAGTCGCCCTCGCAACGGTCGGTGTCTTCCTCGCCGGCAGAGCCGGAGATGTGACGGCGGATCTTCTCCACGGCCTCGGGGCCGACTTCTTCCCGGCCGGCGTGGCCGGCGGCGGAGCGGTTCCGAAGCATTTGGCGAACGTCACCGGCGACCAGCTCGGCCATGTCCACGCCGACCGTCTCGCCGGCGGGTTCGTCAGCGGCTGAATCGTCGCCGCTGATGGGGCCCGACTTGTACTTGGGGAACACGATCGCCCCCGACGGGCACACCCGCGCGCAGGCGGGGCAGTTGGTCTTGCAGTGGTCGGGGTTCTCGACCCGGACGTTCCCGTCCGGGCCGGTGGCGTATACGCCGAACAGGCAGAAGTTCAGGCACTGCTTGCACTGGACGCACCGCTCGGGATCTATGGCGGGAAACCAGGGACGCCACGAGCCGACCGGCGCCAGCGCCGTCACGTCGGCGGGCCGGTCGGACTCGGGCACGTCCACCGCGGCCAGGATCTCCTCCGCGCTCTGCGCCCGCAGATTCAGGAAGGTGACGCGACCCTCCTCCAAGGTAGCGCCCGCCGAGGCGAACAGGGCCTTGACCGCGCGCGGATGGCAGGCGACGACGATCAACTCCGGCTCGGCGGCCAGCTGGCGGAGCAGCCCGTCGCCGTCGGCGGCCAAGGCGCACAGGTCCCGGGCCGTCGTCAGGGACCCGCCGCCCGCCTGCAGCGCGGCCAGCACCCGCAGCCGGGACGCCAAAGGTATGACGTCGAAGTACGCGCAGTGGCAGTACAGAACGTGTTTCATGCCGTCAGCCAGCTTATCAGCCTCCGTCCGCGGCGCCGGGCTTGCCGACGCAGAGGCGGGTCCGGGTCGGGGTACCGGCCCGTTTCGGCCATCCGCCGGCCAATCGCTGTGCCGCCGGCCGCGACGGCCCCGGCCCATGCGCAGTCAGTACGATCCATGCCAGACGCCTCATTCACTCTTCCTTTCCGGTCAGGTTCGTGCCGCCCCGCCCGCCGCGCCGAGGGATTCGGCACCGGCGGTATCGGGACCGGGGCGTTTAACCTGTCGCGGATTGGGCCGTACCGGCCTTTCCCGGCCGGGGGGCGACCTCCAGACACAAGTTGGCCTTCGTAGCTCCGACAGTATAACAGGGACCACCTCAGAATTCGAGGCGAGTCCCGGCGATGCGTCGAAGTGCACCCCCCCGCGGCGGACAGGGCCACGGCGCTGGCGGTTTAGCAGGAACCGTCCCCGACCCTCCACCTCCCCGACGCCGCCAGACCCCGAGATTCAGCCGACCAGAGACGGGGTGGGTGTTTACAAAATCGCGAAATGTAAACAGCCCCATAATCCTCACAAGCAACTTTTTTGAAGAGCCTTACGCGATTTCCCAAGCCGTTTACACCCGAAACGTGTAAACACCCCCGTAAACACCCGGCAAAACGACGTAACCAACTGTGAGAAATGGTCTTATACGAATACCCATCCCGTTTGCTGACCGGACACGTAAATACCCGTGTAAACACCCCCAAACTGAATCACGTTCATCTGACTATTGCCGGTTTTCCACCGTCCCGGTCTTCCGGGTATCGCTTCGGCGCCTCCGCCTCAGGAGCGTGGCGATGCCCGCCGAGGTGAGCAGCGCCAGGGCGGTCGGCTCGGGAACGGGCGGCGGCGAGACCGTCCCGCCGGCGCCGCAGCCGTAATGGTCCGCCAAGGCGACCAGGTCGGCGATGCCCACGGCGAGATCGCCGTTGAAGTCGCCTCGCGCCCAGAGGGCGTCCTGGGTGATCCCGTAGTTTTCCGCCAGGGCGACCAGGTCGGCGATGCCCACCTGCCCGTCCAGGTTGGCGTCGCCGACGAAGAACTGCCTGGGCTGGCCGCCGTCGTCGAGGTAGTAAAGGTTCAGCCCGTTCAGCTCGATGCAGGCCCCCTCGTTGAGAACGAGGCGGCGGACGTACAGGGCCTCGGCCTCCCCCGGCATGTTGTCGAAATCGTCGACCAGCCGGATCCGCCCGGGAGCGGCTCCGCCCAACTGGAGCGTCTCCAGCGTGATGTTGAACAGGTACGCTTCCGGCACGGGACCCCAGTCCCACCCGGCCACCTCGAACGTGCTGACGTCGGCCATGCCGCCCTCGAAGATCAGCGTCAGGTTCCCCGAGGTGGCCAATTTCATCCAGTCGGTGCTCCGGTTGATCAAGTCCGCCCCGGCCATGTGGATCTCCGTGCCGTAAACGGCCTCGAACGTGCTGCCCGGCCCCAGGCTCAGTACCTCGGTCACGGTGACGGCGGCCGAGGGGTGGGCCATGCGGAACTTTCCGCCGGCGCCGACGTACAGGCCCGCCGTCGTCAGCGCGCCGCCGGAGATGGTGTAAACGCCGGTGGAGCCGCCGCGCTCGCCGATGCGGAGGCCGCCGCCGACGT
>DASRZG010000375.1:0-6203 GCA_035686585.1 Phycisphaerae bacterium | reverse complement strand
GCTGGAGACGAGCTACCAGGGCAACGAGACCACCGACTACACCATCGGCGACTATCGGCGGATCGGCGCCGCCCTGGCCAACACCATCGCCGAATGGATCCGGACGGAGTGGGAATGACCGGGCACTATCCGTGGAAGTAGATGTAGATCAAGCCTGTAACCAACAGACTGACCACGACAGTCAGCAGGATAGCCCCGGCTCCGAGAACGAATCCCACCCAGGCGAACCCAATCCCCTTCACCACTTGGCCGCGCCATCTGAAGGGACGGGCCCATCTGATCGCCGCGTAGCTCTGGACCATGCCGATAGCGCAGAGCGCCAGGCCCGCCAGGTGGCCCATGAGTACGAGCGGACCCTCCGGAACCACCCCACGCCGCCGCCCAAGCCCAACCATCAGTGACATCCCCCATCCCATGATCGAAGGCAGCATGACGGTCCACGGGATGCTACTGGGGCTGGAGTCTTCCGAGGGTCGGGCCACCGGGCCGCTTTCGGGGCCCCGGTCCGGCGGCGCCGGCCCAGGATGCTCGCCCTCTTGCGTCACTTCAACGATACCTCCAGGCCCTCCGGGTCCAGGACCACGTTGACGCTGCTTCGGCAGTGGGTCGGGTTGCGGACGTAGTCGAGGTACGGCGCGACCGCCTTCCCGCCGTTGACGCTGTTGTGGGCCAGGATCACGGCCCCGTCCGGCAGGCGGTCCCACGCGGCCTGGAGGATGTCCAGGTAGATCCCCTTGCCCTTGCCGGACCCGTTGGCGTCGAGATACAGCAGGTCGATGGGGCGGTCGAATCGCCGCACCACCTCGATGGCGTCGTCCGCCAGCACGCGGGCGGTGCCGGTCGGGTCGACGAGCCGGACGTTCCGCTCGGCCCGGGCGGCCTCGTCGGGCTTGATCTCCACGCCGATGAGGTTTTCCGCCTCGTAGCAGGCTCCCGGGCCCGCGGCCGCGCCGGCATTGGAGATGAAGGTGAACCCGCAGAACACGCCCGCGGCGATCATGTTGGCGGGCCGGACGGCGGCGTTGACGGCGTACAACAGCCGCTGCATCCGCGGGCTGATAGCCGTCCAGGGGATCTCGAACGCCCCGGCCACCGCCTGGCGGTGGGCGAGGAACTTCCCCTGGTCGTAGCCGCCGTCGGGTAGCCCCGCCCGGCGGAGCAGCTCCAGGGCCTCCTCCACCACCGCGATCTCCCGCTCCGCCGGCTCCAGCGCGGCATGGGGGTTGCGGTAGTCCATCTTGTACTGCTGCCAGTCGTCGCTGCGGAACGTTTCCATCGAGGTCCTGTCCTGTTTCGCAAAGTTGGGCGCCACCCCGAAGCTCGCCCGCTGGGGCGAAATCCCGATGTTTTTGATCGGGATGCGGCTTGGGTGTGCGGTCCTGGCGTGCTATGCTGAAGAGTAGCAGGTTCGCTGCGGCGGTGCCAGCGGTATGGGAGATGCAAAAACCTCTTGCGCGGGCGTAGCGGAGTTTGTAGGATACGCACTGGCCAGGGCGGGCGCCCTCCTGGAACGGATTTCGCGGCAGCAACGGCCGCGGTGGAACCGAGGCTGGACACGTCATGTCGGACTGGCAGACGGTGTTGCAGATCCGCGAGCAGGCGGCCCGGAAACGGGAGGAGGAGAATCCGTCTCCCGGCCCATACGTGACGATCTCGCGCCAGTACGGGTGCAACGGGATGACGCTGGGCCTGCTGCTGGCGGAGGTCCTCAACGACCAGGCGCCGCCGGGCAAGGCGTGGAAGGTGTACGGGCGCGACATCCTGGAGCAGTTGGCGGTCGAGACCAACCTGGCGACCGAGTTGATCGAGGAGCTCCGCGCCCGCGAGCCGAGGCTGCTGGTGGACTTCTTCCGCTCGCTGTTTCACAGGAAGATTCCCAGCGGCTTCGAGATCCGCAACCGGATCACCTCCATCGTTCGCGGGCTGGCGTATGAAGGGTACGCGATCATCGTCGGTCAGGGATCGGCGGGGGCGACCGCGGACATCGAGAACGGCCTGAGCATCCGCCTGGAGGCCCCGCTGGAGCACCGGGTGGAGCAGGTGGTCAAGCGCGAGGGCGGCTCGCCGGCCGCGGCGCGGATGACCATCCGCAAGAGAGAAAAAGAGCGGCGGTATCTGGAGAAGATATACGCGATGCGTTTCCCCCGGACGCCGGCGTTCGACCTGGTATACGATGACTCCCGGTTCACGCACGTGGAGATCGCCCAGCACGTGGCGTACATGATGAAGCTGAAACGCTTCACTTAACGGGAGGATGTGGTTTAGAGCAGGGCAGGATGTGACGATTGTATGATGTGTGCCGGGCGCGAAATGCCTGTGCCGGGGCTTGGGTGGCGTGGAGTGCTTCATGGCTGAATCAATCGAATCGTTTGTGGCCAAGCTTCAGGCAGAGGGTGTCGAAGCCGGACGGGCGGAGGCGGCGAGGATCGTCGAGCAGGCCAAGGCCGACGCCGAACAGATCGTCGCCGGCGCGCGCGGGGAGGCGGAGAAGATCGTCGCCGACGCGCAGCGCCAGGCGGAGCGGTCGGTCGCGCAGGGCAAGGCCGAGCTGAAGATGGCGGCGCGGGACGCGGTGCTCCGGCTGCGTGAGACGATCGCCGCGGCGCTGGAGGTGGTGTTCCGCGAGGGCGCCGCCAAGGCGCTGCGCGACGAGCAGTTCCTGCCGTCCCTGCTGCACGACGTGGCCCAGGAATACGCCAGGCAAGACGCCATTGGCGATTGGCCGGTGCACATCCGCGTCAGCGACGAGAAGCTCCACGTGGCCACCGACTGGGCCATCCGCGAGATGACCGGGGTGGACGGGGAGGACTGGCGGTCGCGGATCGACCTCCGCGGCGGGCTGCGCTCGGCCGGGTTCGAGTACACCACCTCCGGCGGGACGGTGGAAGTGACGCCCGAGTCCGTCGCCGCCGTGCTCAGCGAGATGATCGCGCCCCGGCTGCGGGAGCTGATCGACCAGGCGGTCGCCGAAAAGGCCGGGGACTGATCGAGCCAACATGCCCAGGCGCTACTACTACCTCCTGACCTCGCTGCCGACCTTGCCGGCACTGGGCGACGCGCCCCCGATCGGCCTGTCCGACCTGGGGCAGATGGCCCGGGCCGAGGCCGCCGCCGGCGACGTGGTCGACGCGCTGCTGCTGGACTACGACCTGCTGCTCCGCGAGGCGGCGCTGGCTGGCGAGATCGAGGCCCCCCGGCCGGCCGTGCTGACCGCCGAGCAGATGGGCGAGCAGGCCCCGCTGCCTGACTTCCTCCAGGCCGAGCCCGCGCACAGGCTGCGCATCCCCGCCGACGCCGTCTGGGAGGCCTACTACCGCCACGCCGACCGCCTCGGGCGGCGCCGGCACTGCCGCTTCCTGGTCGAATGGGTGGCCGCCGAGGTCGCCCTGCGGAACGCACTCGTCGACGCCAGGGCCGAGATGCTGCAACTGGACGGCGAGCCCTATCGCGTGGCGGCGGACCTGGCCGCGGCCGATGAGCCGGTCGGCGCCGCCGCGAGGGCCTTCACCGAGGCGCCGGACCCGCTGACGGGCCTCCGCCGGCTGGACGAGGCACGCTGGCGATGGGTCGAGCAGCGCGACGCGTACTACAGCTTCGGCATCGACGAACTGGCCGCCTACGCCAGGAAGCTGGTGTTGTTGACACGATGGCATGTCCTATCCGGCCAGCCCGCCGGCGGGACGGCGGATCGAGGCGGATAAATGGATTCAGTCAGAGGACGAATCGCGGCCGTTTTCGGCAACATGGTCACGGCCGAGCTGGACCACGACGTGATGCAGAACGCCGTCGCCTACTGTTGTCGGGGCGACGGGAAGCGGCTGATGAGCGAGGTTATCCGCGTCCGAGGAAGCCGGGCGGACCTGCAGGTGTTCGAGGAGACCCGCGGCCTGAAGGTCGGCGACACGGTGGAATTCACCACGGAGATGCTCTCGGTGGTGCTGGGCCCGGGACTGCTGGGGCAGGTGTACGACGGCCTGCAGAACCCGCTGTACGAGGTGGCCGCCAGCGAGGGATTCTTCCTGACCCCCGGCGTGTACGTCCACGCCCTGGACACCGGGAAGAAGTGGGACTTCACCCCCGCCGCCGAGGCCGGGCAGACCGTCTCGGCCGGCAGCCTCCTGGCGACCGTGCCGGAGGGCATCTTCCAGCACGAGATCATGGTGCCCTTCACGGCCGCCGGCGAGTGGAAGGTGGAGAAGATCGCCCCCGCCGGCAAATACACCGTGGCCGAGGAGATCGCCACGCTCGCCCGCGACGGCGAGACGATGTCGGTGACGATGCAGCAGCGCTGGCCGGTGAAGGTGCCGCTGGACGTCTTCGAGGAACGCCTGCTGCCGACCGAGCCGCTGGTGACGAAGGTGCGGATCATCGACTCGCTGTTCCCCATCGTCCGCGGCGGGACCTACTGCATCCCGGGCCCGTTCGGGGCGGGCAAGACCGTCCTCCAGCAGCTCATCAGCCGGCACGCCGACGTGGACGTGGTGGTGGTCGCCGCCTGCGGGGAGCGCGCCGGCGAGGTCGTCGAGACCATCCGCGAGTTCCCCAAGCTGACCGACCCCCGCACGGGCCGCAAGCTCATCGAGCGGACCATCATCATCTGCAACACCTCGGCCATGCCCGTCGCCGCCCGCGAGGCGTCGGTGTACACGGCCGTCACGCTGGCGGAGTACTACCGCCAGATGGGCCTGAACGTCCTGCTGCTGGCGGACTCCACCAGCCGGTGGGCACAGGCGATGCGGGAGGTCTCGGGCCGGCTGGAGGAGATCCCCGGCGACGAGGCCTTCCCCGCCTACCTGGAAAGCCGGATCGCGGGTTTCTACGAGCGGGCCGGGTGCGTCAAGCTCCACGACGGGCGGACCGCGTCGGTGACGATCGGCGGGACGGTCTCGCCCGCCGGCGGCAACTTCGAGGAGCCCGTCACCCAGGGCACGCTGAAGGTGGTGGGGGCGTTCCTGGGCCTGAGCCGGGCGCGGTCGGACGCCCGCCGGTACCCCGCGGTCGACCCGCTGGAATCGTGGACCAAGTACGCCGGCATCATCGACCCCGGCGATGTCCGCGAGGCCCGGGCCGTGCTGGCCCGCGGCAACGAGATCCGGCAGATGATGACGGTCGTCGGCGAGGAGGGCACGACGATGGGGGACTTCGCCATCTACCTGAAGGCGGAGTTCTTCGACAGCGTGCTGCTCCAGCAGAACGCCTTCGACGAGGTCGACGGCGCCACCGACGCGGACCGCCAGCAGATCATGTTCGGCAAGTGCCTGGAAGTCCTCCGCCGGGATTTCGAGTTCGAGGACAAGAAGGAGGCCCGCCGGATCATGTTCGAGATTACCGACCTGTTCCGGAACTGGAACTACATCGCCATGGGCACGGACGAGTTCGACAAGACGGTCGCCGAGATCGACGCGCGGGTCGAGCGGAAAGGCCGGAAGCCATGAGAAGGTACTACGACGAAATCACGGGCATCACCGGCAACGTCGTGAAGGTCACCGCCACCGGCGTGGGCTACGACGAGCTGGCCGCGATCACCAGCGGCCGGGGCACCTCGCTGGCCCAGGTCATCCGCCTCGAGGGCGACCAGGTGTCCCTGCAGGTGTTCGCCGGCACGGCCGGGGTGACCACGGGCGACAAGATCCGCTTCTTCGGCCGGCCGATGCAGGTGCCGTTCTCCCCGAAGCTGCTGGGGCGGATCTTCGACGGCGCGGGGCGGCCTCGCGACGGCAAGAGCGAGCTGACGGAGAACCCCATCGACCTCGGCTCGCCGGCGATCAACCCGACGCGTCGCGAGCTGCCCAGCCAGATGGTCCGCACGGGCATCCCGATGATCGACGTGTTCAACACGCTCGTCGGGTCGCAGAAGCTGCCGATCTTCTCCGTGCCGGGCGAGCCCTACAACGAGCTGCTGGCGCGGGTGGCGCTACAGGCCGAGGCGGACGTGATCATCCTCGGCGGGATGGGCATGCGGCACGACGACTTCCTGATCTTCCGCGACGCCTTCGAGGCCGGCGGGGTCTCCAGCCGGTGCATCATGTTCATCCACACCGCCGCCGATCCGGTGGTGGAGTGCCTGATGGTGCCTGACATGTGCATGGCCGTCGGCGAGAGCCTGGCGCTGCAGAACCAGCGCGTGCTGACGCTGCTGACGGACATGACGGCGTTCGCCGACGCGCTGAAGGAGATCGCCATCATCATGGAGCAGATCCCCT
>DASRZG010000374.1:0-3471 GCA_035686585.1 Phycisphaerae bacterium | reverse complement strand
CGCGGCCTGGGCTACAATTCTGCCGCCCTCCGGGCGGAACAAACACCGCCGCCACTTGTATAATACAACGAGAGTGGCAACTCAAACGAAGTGCAGATGCTGTCGGTGCCCGGGTGCGTTCCGGCCCCGCCCCCCGGGCCCGGCCGCTCGCCCACGCGAAATCAAATCTCCTATCCGTCTAATTCCCCGGGGCGTCGATGACGCCGGCGGGGAAGTCCGGCTTCTTCGCCGTCAGCAGCAGGAGCTTCACGCCCGGGCCGGGGACGGTCACGTCCAGCTCGATCGGCTTCGCCCCCGCCGGCAGCGTCCGCCGGTCGGTCACCAGAGCGTATGATGGCGGCGAAGGCGCGCCAGGTCAACGGCCCGTCGGCGCACGGAAAACGCCGAACGGCAGGGGGGAATGCTGCCGTTCGGCGCTGGGTTCCCACAGCGGCCCGCGCGGGGTAGTTGTCCTCGCGCAGGACGGGTGTTCGTGCAACGGCCGGCGTCGCGGCGGGGCTATGCCCGGCGGCGCTTTCGGGCGACCAGGCCCAGCAGGCCGGCCGAGAGCAGGCCGAGGGTGGCCGGCTCGGGGACTTCGGCGACCCAGGCGGGGACGTGGTCGACGCCCGTGTCGATCATGTGGGCCTCGCCCAACACGGGAGGGTTCGGCGAGATGAGGTAGAACAGAGCCGTGTACCCGCCGCCGGGGACGGCGTAGCCCGGGACGCTCTGGTAGTCGTATCCCACCGTCGGGGGAATGCCGGCGGCCGATTCGTACACCCCGCCGATCGGCAGCCGCCCGCCGGTCTGGAATGGCGAGGGCGCCGTCCCGGTGACGACGCCGGCGTCGCCGGTGTCCATGGCGTAGAACGGCAGGATGCCCAGCTTCTCCAGGACCGACGGGCCGTCATTGACGGCCTGGTAGAGGTAGAGGTAGTTCCCGTCCGTCCGGGTGAACACCTCGCTGGTGAAGGTGCCGGCAAAGGTCACGACGGTCTGGCCGTCGATGACCATCGAGTGCTCGTACGGCTCGGTCAGCGGCCCGGCGGCCAGGGCGTCGGCCCCCAGTTGGTCGAAGGTCTTGGATTGCATCGTAAAGGGGATCGGGACGCCCCACACCGGCCCGGTGAGGGCCGCGGAAACAACCAGACACGCAACCAGCGCACCGAACTTCCTCGTTCGCGGTGACATACCATGACCTCCATTTACGGCGGGCGGGCACGTGCCCACGTCGGCGACGCAGCCGGCGACACTCCCCGGATGCCTTGGGCATCGGCTGTGGCCGGTGCCGATCAAGGCAGTCCGCCGCCCAGACCCGGGCCGGGCCGACATGCGTTCGAGGGGCTCCCCTCCAAGGGATCCCGCCTCAGGCTCCATGTTCTCGCCGGGCCACCCGGCCCGGCGATGCGACAATTTCCGTGCGCCTCCGGGGCTGAAAGCACTTACAGCCGCCGGCTGCGGAACAAAGGATGCTGTCCCACTTCCCTCACAGATTGAAGCGATACGGTAAGCTCGTCGATTATTATACGAGCCTCCCGCGATCTGTCAAGTCCGCAAATCGCTTTGCGGCCGGAGTTATGCAACTTGTGCGCCCCCTTTACCCGCCGCCGGCGAGCCGGTACCATCGGCGGCATGAACGTGGTGGCGCACGGGGTAGACATGGTCGACTGCCGGCGGCTGGGCGAGGCGATCCGGCGGCACGGGGACCGTTTCCTTCAGCGGATCTACACGCCGGCGGAGCTGGCCTACTGTATGGGGCGCAAGCGCGAGCTGGAGCATTTGGCCGGGCGGTTCGCCGCCAAGGAGGCGGTGCTGAAGGTGTTGGGCACCGGGCTGGTGCGGGGGATGAAGTGGACGGAGATCGAGATCCTCAACGAGCCGTCCGGCCAGCCCCGGGTGACGCTGGCGGGCCGAATCCTGGCGACCGCCCGGGGCCAGGGCATCGGCGACGTGCTGATCTCCATCAGCCACATCGACACCCACGCGATCGCCTCGGCGATTGCCCTGGCCGGCTGAGCGGGTCAGAGGAGGCCGCTTCCTCCATCGGTTCGGTCGTGCCTCGTGCCGGGTGCCTCGTGCCTTCCCGGCAATCAGTTTCTGGACCGCGGGCCTTGGCCGTCCTGGGGCCGGCCGAAGATCATCCGCCCCGCCGAGGTCTGGAGCACCGAGGTGACGACGATGTTCATCTCCCTGCCGACATACTCCTTGCCCTGCTCGGCGACGACCATGGTGCCGTCATCGAGGTAACCGACGCCCTGGCCGATCTCCTCCCCGGGCTTGATGATCTTGACCGCGAGGCTCTCTCCGGGCAGGAAGACGGGCTTGAGGGCGTTGGCGAGATCGTTGATGTTGATCACCGCCACGCCGCGAAGTTTGGCGATCTTGTTGAGGTTGTAGTCGTTGGTGACCACGCGGGCCTTCATGTGCTCGCCGAGGGCGACCAGCTTCTGGTCGACGCCGCTGACCTCATCGACCGATCGGATGTGCACGTCGGTCAGCCGGACGTGGACCTTCTCGTTGCTCTGGAGCCGGTTGAGCATGTCCAGCCCCCGCCGGCCCCGGTTGCGCTTGAGCTTGTCGGAGGAGTCGGCGATGGCCTGGATCTCCTCCAGGACGAACCGCGGCACGATCAACTCGCTCTCGATGACATGGGTCTCGGCGATGTCGGCGATCCGCCCGTCGATGATCACCGAGGTGTCCAGCAGCATCGGGCTGACGCCCTGCTGGTCCTTGGCGAACTCCACGTAGGGGATGATGAATCGGAAATCGTCCTTGGTCTGGAGCACCAGCGAGACGCACAGGTAGATGGTGAAGGCCGCCACCAGCAGCTTGACCGTCGCCACCAGCCCGCCGCGGTGACCGGCCGTGTCCGCCTCCGCGGCCGCCTCGTTCGCGCCCCGCCGATCCGGCGAGGGCCTGGTGGCCGTCCTGGCCCCGCCCTCCGCCCCCGCCGCCACGGGCTCCGTGACGGTCTGGGCACGCGCGTCCGGCTCGACCCGCCCGGGGGCGACGACCGACGCGCCCAGCTCCACCACCATCCCCAGAAGCCACGCCAGGATCGTCCCGGCCACCACCCCGAAGAACAGCCCGCCGATCGCCCCCAGGCTCTTGTTCGGCGTGGCGATGTCCGCCAGGATCAGCCCCAGCGCCAGCAGGAACGGGACGATCACGACCAGCAGGACCTTGGTCACGGGGCTCCACTCCCCCTCGGCGGCCAGGACATCCGGGCTGACGGCGTAGCTGAACGAGATGGCCAGAACGGCCAGGACGAAGACGAACCGTATAACGTGCAGGATCATGCCGTGCTCCTTATGTACGGATGCCGATGTTATGAATGCGGGGGCACTATACCATGCGGGCCGGAGCCGCCCCAACGCCATTTTGGGCGTGCGGGCGTCGGCAGAGGGATTGGTAGGGGCACCCCGGGCAGGCGGAGTCGTCGCGGCGGCCGAAGACGCCGGTCCGCCGGCATCGGGCCAGGTCGGCTAC
>DASRZG010000373.1:0-3688 GCA_035686585.1 Phycisphaerae bacterium | reverse complement strand
GGACCACGCGGGGGCGCTGATGACCGTCACCTACGCCTCCGCCCGAGAAAGTGAGAGGGAGCAGCAGGTCGTGACCGTCGGCGCCTATCTGCCTAAGACGCGGATGGTCGTTCGCCGCCGCGAGACGGGATCCCCGGGCGACAGGTCGAAGCTCTACGTCGGCAAGGTCAACACCGGCCCCTGGAAGCTGGACCCGAACTGCACGGCCCGGCAGTGGCTTTGCACGGAGATCTCCGGCACGAGCTCGGATGGCGGCGAGACCTACGATGTCCGCTACGTCTTCGAGTACCGCGGCCCCACCAGCGAGACGGGCAACTGGGACATCAAGGGCTACTGGAGGGGATCAGACGGGCGGGTACCGAGCGATCTGATCGCCGATGCCGGAATCGTTACCTACCAGATTTACAAGAGCGTTGACTTTGACAACCTAAACCTATGACAACCGAGGTGCGCTATGGCGTTTCGCAGCGAGGAAGATGGGTACTTCGCGGGGGCGGTCCGGTTCAAGGACGCGATACTGAATGATGGGGCGATCAGCGACGACCAGGTCGCCTCCGGTGCCGACCTCGCGGCCAGCAAGCTCAAGCACGCCCACCGGGCGACCTACGGCCAGGCCATCGCCGCCGCCCCGACGACGGGCGCCTACACGATCCACGCGGTCAAGGGCGCCACGGCCGGGGTCCTGGAGTTCAAGACCTGCCTGGCGACGGCACCCACGGGCGACGGGAGCGTCACCGTCGACTGCCTCAACGGCACGGCCTCGCTCCTGTCGGCGGCCGTCACGCTCAACAGCTCCTCGACGGCCTACACGTTCCAGGCCGGCACGGTCAGCACCTCGGCGGCCACCGTGGGCGACGTGATCGTGATCTCGATCACCAAGTCCACCGGCACGGCCGGGACCTGTGGCTCGGGCCTGATGGCCTACGCCGACCTCGTCGAGGACTACGACTAGCCCATGGCCATCCCGCGGTTTCATGCCGGCGAGCCGCTCTCGGCGGGCAAACTCAATCGCCTGGCCGAGGCCGTCGAGGCCCTGGAGCGGCTGCGTGGCGACGGCATCGTCACCGTCCGGGGCGGCGTCGTGGGTCTCAACATGGGGGTGCTCCAGGAGCGGCTGCCCCAGCGAGGCGGGGCGGGCTTCCGGGCCAAGATCACGGGCAACGCATCCGACGGGGATAACAAGTACGTCTACGCCTGGAGCCAGGTGCGGCCTGCCACCTCCGGCTACGCTCAGTGGGAGACGGTCACGGGCGGACTGAGCGGCACGACGAGCACCAACCCCGCCCGGAACATGCTCGAGGATATGAACGCCGCAACCGGCGTGCAGGGCAACGGCGTCGACGTGGCCAACCTGGACACGGCGACCTCCACCTTCACGATCCAACCCATACCGACGAACGCCGTGGTGCCGATGCAGGAGATCATCGCGTCGGACGGGACCAAGACGTACTGGTTCTGCGTGCCCAACGGCGTCGACGGGAGCTGCGACTGATGGGCTTCACGGGCTTCCATCGTGCCGGCTGCTGCTGCGGGGCCCCGGCTGCGTGTCCGTGCACGGGCGACGACTGGACCGACCTGTACGACAACACGACCCAGGAATGCAACGGCCTCAAGCGAGCGTACAAGATCAGTGGGTATTCGGATGGTGCCCTTACTGCCTGTGAGGATTGCGATGCCGCCACCTCCCCCAACGCCTGGGACGGCACCTTCCCGATATGGTCGGTCGAATGCTTCTGGCGGCTCGGCGACGAGGTAACACCGGCGGGGAAGAAGATCAACGGGAAAGAGCTCTACGAGGTGGGCATCTATCTCGATTCGGGGCAATGGAATCTGGCGGTGATCTGCCTCGAGGTCGGCCCCTCCTATTACATCCCGCATGTGATATGGGAAGGCGTCAAGGCAACGGGCGCCACGCCGGTTGGAACTTACACGAGATCCGGCGGATGTGATGAGACGGAAACCCTGGCAGTCATTGAGGGCTAAGGCCTATCCTTGCGGAGTTCGGCGATCCGGCGGCGAGGGAATGCCCCGGCCTGCGGGTGTGCCTTCTCCGCCCGGCGGAGAAGTTCCTCGGCAAGGGCCTTGTCCGGAATGCGATCAGCCGCATCGGCGGCCAGCATGTACTGGCTCTGTGCAGCCGCCTTCTCCCCTTGCCGCATCGAACCCTCTGCGGCCTCCTGATATGCCTTACAGGCCGCAGACCATCGGCCCTGCCCGAACAGATCATCAGCACGGGCGTTGGCCTCCCATGCTGGTCTCATCAGAGAGGCCGCGACAAGGACGCACGCGATGCCCAAGGCACCGATGACCAAGATGGATACTGTTGCCCGCATGCATCTATTATCGCAGGGACAAGCTGTCCCGTCAAGCGGTTCTGTGATTTGCCAGATGGCCCTGCGGGCTTGCTGTGGGGAACCTTGGCTCTGTCGGGGCACTGGCGGGGAATGCCCGGACCCCCACAGGACGGATTGTCCGCTTGTCGCAGGTGCTACCTTGGCCGCCCCATCCTCTTGACGTCCGGGTCGTACTCGTCGGCCAAATGGGTGTACCTCTGTATCGTCCGCAAGTCACCATGGCCGGCCCACTGTGCGATCTTCGCCGCGCTCACGCCGCCCTGGACGAGCAGGCTGCACCAGGTATGGCGGAAGAGGTGCCAGCCCCGCCCGCAGCTCCCCTTCGGCAGGCGGGCGAAGGCGGGGCAGGCGGCCTGGAGGGGCCGCAATGCCCTCTTGAGCCACCAGTCGCGGCCCCGGGGCCCCTGACGGCCCCAGGTGCCCCCTCCGCCCGCCCCACGGCCGCCGGGGAAGACGTGGGCCCAGCGGCCGGTCAGCTGCCGCTGGCGGCGGAGTGCAATCACGGCCATGGGGTGCAGCCAGACCGTTCGGGGCCGGCCTGACTTGCTCTTGCGGACGAGCAGGGCACGCCGGGCGAGGTCCACGTCCCGCCATTGGAGACGCTGGAGCTCGCCGACGCGGAGGCCGGCGTAGCAGGCGAGGACGACCTCACACAGCAGGCCATGGCTCCGGGCCAGGCGGATCACGCAGGCCATCTCCCGGCGGGTCAGCCAGTTGGGCACCGTCTGCTCCGGCCGCGGCCGGCGGACGGCGCGGGCGGGGTTGCTCAGCAGCAGGCCGCGTGCGTACAGGTAATCGCAGAAGCGGTCGATTGCCGAGAGCTTGTTGAGGATCGTCTTGGCGGACTGGCCGGCGGCGTGGAGGCTGGCCGCCCACTGCTCGATAGACGAGACGGTGATCCCGTCGGCCGACTCGGCCCCGGACGACCGGATGAAGGCCGTCGCCGTATTGACCAGCCGGGTCAGATGTTCCCTACCCAGCCGCCAGGCGTTCACCTGACGGTAGTCCGACAGGATTGATCTCCACCCCCGGACGCGCGTACCGGCGTCGGCGCCCTGGCCCCTGTCCAGACAAATCCGGGGCGAACGAAGTATTTTTTCGTCCAACCCAACCCCTTGCACTACCGAGCTTTGTGCCTCCGTGCATCGGGCTTGCCCGACCGAAACTGACCCCACGGGGACTCGAACCCGTGGTTGAGGCCCGATAATGTCCGTGTGAGCCGTGCGAATGTCAACCTCCTGACCCCGAACCAATCCTCGTGCCGCCGAGCCGGTGGGGCCCTCGCACGGTTCACCCTCGGCCTCGGCTGCCTGGGCGGGCCGGCGGGCGGTGGC
>DASRZG010000372.1:0-8019 GCA_035686585.1 Phycisphaerae bacterium | reverse complement strand
TTCGTCAGTCGAGCACGGGCTGCAAGCAGCCCGTGGCACCCCCAATCTTCGAGGCAGTTGATGACGGGCCTTCGGCCCATCCACAGGGGATGAAAACCGCCGCTCCGTCGGGTGCCCCGGACAAGCCGCCGTTTGGCTTGTCCGGCATGTCCCCGTGGCGGAACGTCGCCGGAGGAGGCAGAAGACGCCTTGTCCGGGGCACCCCGTTTTCGAGGCGGGCTTGGGGGTCCCACCCGGCGCAGACCGATACTTCCACCGGTCGCGGCCGGGTCAGAGACTCCCCCTCGGGCAAGCCCCGATCCCTGCCGCCGGACGCTTGGCGTCATCGCCCGGCGGCCGGATGGGCGTCGCGAGACCTCTTACCAGCGTCTCCCCCTGCCGCCGCCACCGCCACCGCCACCGCCGCCACCGCCGCCGCCGCCACCCTCGGGCTTGGGACGGGCTTCGCTGACGGTCAGGGCCCTGCCTTCCATGTCCTTGCCGTTCAGGGCCGCGACGGCGGCCTTGCCTTCTTCGGCATTGGGCATGGTGACGAAGGCGAACCCTCTCGGTCGGCCGGTGCCGCGGTCGGTGGGGATGAAAACCTCCTCGACCTCGCCGTGCTCGGCAAACAGGGCTTCAAGACTCTCGTTCGTTACACCGTAGCTCAGGTTGCCCACATAGATCCTCATGCGTCTGTCTCCCATTTCCGTGAAGCTCACGAAGACATACGTGGGCGTCATCGGACCACCGCGTGCCCGGAAACGGTCTCCGGGCATCACAATCACTACATCGGCCATCGGGCCGGAACCGCACCAGTAACGCTTGCCCGCGGAATCAAGTTCCTCGCGCCGCGCCGGCGGGTGCGGCGGGGCGAGCGGGCCCCGGGGCCCTTAATCAGTCTGGTCGAACATCTTCTGGGCAGCGGCGACGATATCGTGGACGCCGAGGTGGACCATCGCGAGGGTCTCCTCGGTCGTCCGGGCGCTCTTGGGGATGTTCCGCAGGACCAGCCCGTCCACCCGCACGCCGAAGTCGCTGGCGGCGGCGGCGGCGCAGATCTCGTCGTACACCCCGCCGACGTAATTGTCCTCGACCACCAGGATCTGCCCGCCGCAGTCGTCGCCGATCTGGAGGATCTCGCCCGCCCGCATCAGCGGCAGGCTGTAGACGTCGACGAGGCTGGCGGCCAGGCCGTTCTCCTCCTCCAGCGCCGGCAGGGCCTGGCGGACGACGTGGACCATGTACCCGCTGGCGACGATCAGCAGGTCCTCGCCGTCCACGAGGTGCTTGTGGCCGCCGATCTCGAAGGGCTCGCTCTCCTCGTACAGGAACGGCACGTCGGGGCGGTGGGTCCGCATGTAGCAGAGCCCCTCGGTGTTGGCCATCAGCTCGGTGAGCTTGAAGGCGCTGACCGCGTCGGAGGGCAGGAACATCCGGCAGGCGGGGTTGCCGTCCACCCGCCGGGCGTGGGCGAGCGAGCGGAAGAACGCCAGGTCCACCATGCCCATCTGGCTGGGCCCGTCGGCGGCCAGCGAGACCCCCGCGTGCGAGCCGCACAGCTTGACGTTGGCGTTGGTGTTGGCGGCCATCTCGATCTGGTCATACGCCCGCGTCAGGAACTTGGCGAAGCTGGAGGCGAACGGCACCTTGCCCGCCGCCGCCAGGCCCACCGCGGCCGAGACCATGTTCTGCTCGGCGATGCGGGCCTCGAAGTACCGGTTGGGGTAGTGCTCGGCGAACCAGATGGCGAAGGTGGAGTTCTTCACGTCGCCGTCGAGGGCGACCACGCGGTCGTCGGCGCCGAGGGCGTTGAGGGCGGCGCCGTAGGCCCGGCGCGTCGAGAGCTTGCGGGCCTCGAGTTCCTTGGTCAGACCCAGCGCCTCGGCCGCCTGGGCGAACGACCCGGCCGACAGGGGCGAACGCGGCGGGCGCTGGGCCGGCGGCGGGCTGGTCAACTGGGCCACCCTCGCCTCGGGCATGTCCGCCACGCCCAGTTCGGCGGCCTTGGCGTCCAGGTCGGCCATCCCCTGGCCGATCTGGTCGGCGGTCAGCGGCTTGCCGTGGTAGGTGGGCTTCTGGAGCTCCTGCACGCCCCAGCCCTTGACGGTGCGGGCGACGATCGCGATGGGCTTCTCGTCGACCGGAGCGGAGAGGGCGTCGAAGATCTCGTCCCAGTTGTGCCCGTCGACGATCCGCGGCTCCATCCCCGCCGCCGCCAGCTTGCGGGCCAGCGTGTCGGCGGACTGCTGGGCCGAGACGTAATCGCTCTGGGCCTGCCCGTTGCAGTTGAAGATCGCCCGGACGGCGGTGAGCTTTTGGTCGATGAGGAAGTCGATCGCCTCCCACACCTGCCCCTCGCGGGACTCGCCGTCGCCGATGAGGCAGTAGATGGTCTTGTTGATGCCGTCCAGGCGGGCGCCCGCCGCCAGGCCCGCGGCCGTGGAAAGCCCCTGCCCCAGCGACCCCGTCGCCGAATCGAAGAAGGGGAAGCCGATGGCGGGGTTGGGGTGCCCGTCGAGGACCGAATCGGCCGCCCGCAGTGTCAGGGAGTCGTTGAAGCGGAGCTCCGATGGCTGGTTGGGCGTGCCGACCACCCCGCCCAGGTCGCAGTAGGCGGCGTAGATGACCGGCACGGCGTGGCCCTCCGACAGCACCAGACGGTCGGCGGCGCGGTTCCAAGGGTTGGACGGATCGTATCGCATCTGCCGGTACATCAGCGCCGTGGTCAGGTGGACCAGCGACAGGGCGCTGGAGGGATGGCCGCTGCCGGCCTCGGTGCACATCCGCACGATCTGCTTGCTCAGTTGGATGACCTTGCGGTCCAGATCCTTGTAATCAGCCACTTGGCGTCTCCGTATTCCTTGCTCCGTTGTCCCGGCCGGGGCGCGGGAGCACCTTGACACCCGAAGCGGGGTCGTGCCTCCCAACCGTCCCGACCGCTCCCCTGCCGAGGCGATACAGTACGCAAAACCCACGTGGCATAGCAAGACGATAATCCAATCCTCAGATTCCGTCCCCACAACGGCGCCGTTGCGATATAATAGGCATGTCGGAAGGAGCGAGGGGGGACCCCACGGATCGGGGGGATGGTTTCAGGCCCAAGGCGAGGGAACCCTTCGGCAGTCCGGGCACGGACGCGCGCCAGGTTCACGGGACGCCGCATCCGAGGCCGACGCCCGAATGGCTCACCACGCCGAACGCCCGACGCCGCCGCTGCTGACGGGACCGGAACACGCCCCCGTCAGGCCGCCCGCCCGCGCCCCGATCCGCGTGACCTGCCGCCGCGTCCAGCCCGACCCCTTCCTCCTCGGAACGTACCTGTCCGTGAACGCCTGCACCCCCGACACCGTCCCGAGCCTCTTCCTCAACGTCCTCGTCTGATCCCCCCCCATGCCCACGCCCACGGGCTGCGCCCCGTGGGACCAGCCCCCCGTGATGGTGCGCCCCGCTCGAGACGCCCGCGCAAAAAAAACCTCACTCCGACGTCTTGTAGATGTCGCAGTACTCCGGCGCCACCCCGTTCCAGTGGGCCAGCCAGAACTTCATCGCCACCTCCGGGTGCCGCTCGTGCCCGGCCCCGGTGAGCACCTCCGTCTCCAGGGCGCGGAACCCGGTCCGGCGAAGGTAATCGATCGCCCTGTGGGACTGGGCGCGAATGGCGCCCGGATCGTTCTGGCCGTAGTAGACCTTGATGGGGGTATTCTTCGCCTCGGGCGGATACCAGCCGTCGATGGAGTTGGCGTTGAAGTTGCAGTTGCGGGGCGCGATCGCGGTGAAGACGTCCGGGTGCCGCAGCCCCACGAAGTAGACCGGGAATCCCCCGCCCGAGAAGCCCGTGATCAGCACGTTCCTGCGGTCGATGTTGTAGCGGTAGGTCAACTGCCCGATGATCGAGAGGATCAACTGCTCGTCGCGCAGCAAAGCCCCGATCGCGCCGGCGCCCAGGATGCCGTCGGTGCTGACCATCTTCGGGCACACCAGGATGCACCCGTGGGCCTCGGCCATCTTCTTCCACTCGCGGGCATGGTGGGCGGCCACGTCGAACGGGGCCGTGCCGTGGCAGGAGACGACCAGCGGCGCCGGCCTGGCGGGATCGTAGGTGTCCGGGATGAACAGGTAGTACTGCCGGCCGGTGGTGGCCTCGGCGAACAGCTCCGGATCGGTCCGCGTGTCCTGAGGCTGGGTCACCGCGCAGCCCGCCGACAGGACCAGCGGCAGGACCACCCAGAATTCCTTACGCACGGCTTGCGGCACAGTCCAACTCTCCGTCAGAGCCCACTGGGGGACTGCCATGATATCGAAACGCCCGAGGGCAAGGCAAGGGAGGATGGGGGCACAGGTTTTCAACCTGTGTGTCCCGCCACAGGTTGAAAACCTGTGCCAGGTCAGGAGCAGATGGTGTACCCGCAGCGCGGGCAGCGGCTGCAGCCGACGCGGGCGTCCAGCGGGCCGCGGCAGCGGGGGCAGGTGGCGGACGGCCCCCGCTCGTCGGCCCAGCCCATCGGCTGGACGGGCCGGCAGCCGTCGCGGTAGACGGTGATGCCCTTGCACCCGCTGCGGTAGGCCTGGGCGTAGACGGCCAGCACGTCCTCGACGGTGGCGCCGGCGGGCAGGTTGATGGTCTTGGAGATCGCCCCGTCGATGTGCTTCTGGAAGGCGGCCTGCATCTGCACGTGGCGCGCGGGCGGCACGTCGTGGGCGGTCACGAACACGCGGCGGATGTCGGCGGGGATGTCCTCCATCTCCGTCAGCCGGGCCCCCTCGGCCAGGCGGGAGGCGAGCGGGTCCGACCACAGGCCGCGTTGCTGGAGAACCTCGCGGAAGATCGGGTTGACCTCCAGCAGCTTCTGCCCCTCCAGCACCCGCCGCCAGAAGACGTAGGCGAAGTTGGGCTCGATGCCCCCGGAGCAGCCGGCGATGACACTGATCGTGCCGGTCGGCGCGACGGTGGTGACCGCGGCGTTGCGGACCGCCGGGCCGCCCGCCAGGTCCCACCGGCTGGAGGGGTAGTTGGGGAACGTGCCTCGCGTTTCGGCCAGCGCCGCCGAGGCGGCGATCGCCTCCGCCGACAGCACCCTGCCCACGCGCTCGCCCCAGGCGACGGCCTGGTCGCTGTCGTAGCTGACGCCCAGCCGCGTCAGCATGTCCGCGAAGCCCATCACCCCCAGACCGATCTTGCGGTTGCCCAGGGACATGTGACGGATCGGCTCGACGATGAAGTTGTTGGCCTCGATCACGTCGTCGAGGAAGCGCACCCCGTCCCGCACGGCCTCGGCGAAGCCCGCCTCGTCCCACCGCCCGCCGCGGATGAACCGCGCCAGGTTCACCGAGCCGAGGTTGCAGGCCTCGTAGTCCAGCAGCGGCTGCTCGCCGCAGGGGTTGGTCGCCTCGATCGCTCCCAGCGCGGGGGTGGGGTTGTCGGCGTTGACGCGGTCGATGAAGCACACCCCCGGCTCCCCGGTGGCGTGGGCGCACTCGGCCATCAGCTCCCAGACGTCGCCGACGGTGTAGCAGGGCCCGAAGACGTCCTCGGCGTCGTCGAGGTCGTCGAGGGTGGAATGCTCGATGTCGACGGTGCGGCCGATGACGTACCGCCGCCCGTTGCGCGGGTTGACCACCACGTGCGGGGCGTCGGGCGTCTCGAACACCGCGGTCATGAACGCGTCGGTGACCTTCACGGAGATGTTGAAGTTCTCGAACGCCCCCAGCGCGCGCTTGGCGGTGATGAACTTCAGGATGTCCGGGTGCGTGGCGTTCATCATCCCCATGTTGGCCCCGCGCCGAAACGCCCCCTGCTGGATGGCGTTGGTCGCCTCGGAGAACACCCGCCAGAACGAGATCGGCCCGGAGGTGGTGCCCCCGCTGGTGGAGATCGCGTCGCCGGTCGGGCGGAGGCGGTCGAAGGCGAAGCCCGTCCCCCCGCCGGCCTTCTGGATCAGCGCGGTGGTTTTGACCGACTCGAAGATCGCCTCGACGCTGTCGTCGACCGGCAGGACGAAGCACGCGCTGAGCATCGACAGCTCCCTGCCGGCGTTCATCAGCGTCGGGCTGTTGGGCAGGAACGTCCCCGTCGTCATCCGCCGGTAGAACCGCCCCGCCAGCGCCTCGACCTGCTCGTCGGAGGCGCCCCAGGCCCGCTCCGCCGACGCCACCGCCGACGCGACGCGCGCGAACATCTCCGCGGGCGTCTCCACCGTCCGGCCCCGGGCGTCCTTGACCAGGTACCGGCTGCGAAGAACTCGCAGGGCGTTGTCGTTCAGGATGGGCAGCTCTTCGGTCATCCGAAATCCCGTGTCAATCCCCTCATTCTACGCCATCTTCGCCCGCGCGTCCGCGCGCCGTCTTCATTCGCGCTAAAGACGCGCGAACGAATTCGACGAAAAATATTCTGGTCAGCCTTGCATAACCTTTGAAGCTGTGTGTACAACTTTGTCACGTTCTTCAATCAAGGCTTTTTGCCGTAAACTACTGAAGGGAGGTGGTACAAATGGCAAAGAAGAAAGCCGCGAAGAAGAAGGTCGTCAAGAAGGCGGCCAAGAAGGTGGTCAAGAAGAAGGCCGCCAAGAAGAAAGTGGCCAAGAAGAAGTAAGGCCACGGAAGTAGCAGCCTGACAGAACAATCGAATACGGATCGCCAAGGGAGTTCGGCGATCGCCCGCAAGGGAGAATTCGGAAGCAGTAGGTGCCCAGCCACGGCGGCACCTACTGCTTTTTTTTACGGAATGCCGGATTGCCGCGACACCGGATTGCCCCATCGGCGCGGACGTTTATAATGGCCCCGTGCGAATCATCGCCGTGACCAACCAGAAGGGAGGCGTGGGCAAGACCACCACCGTCGCCAACCTCGGCGCCGCGCTGGCGAGCAAGGGCCTCCGCGTCTGCCTGATCGACCTGGACCCCCAGGCCCACCTGACGATGCACTTCGGCATCGACGCCGCCGTCGTCCCCACCAGCATGTACGACGTGCTCACCGACGACACCGCCTTCTCCCGCGCGGCCGTGATGGTCGAGAACAACCTCACCATCGCCCCGGCCGTGATCGACCTGGCCGCCGTCGAGGTCGAGCTGGCCGCCGCCGTCGGACGCGAGCAGATCCTCACCGACAAGCTCGCCGCCGAATCCCTGCCGTACGAGCTGGTGATGATCGACTGCGCCCCGAGCCTGGGACTGCTGACCCTCAACGCCCTGGCCGCCGCCGCCGAGGTGCTGATCCCCCTCCAGCCGCACTTCCTGGCGCTGCAGGGCCTGGGCAAGCTGCTGGAGACCGTCTCGCTCGTGCGGCGGCGGATCAACCCCTCGCTCACCGTCGCGGGGGTGGTCTTCTGCATGTACGAATCCGCCACCCGCCTGGCCGGCGAGATCACCGACGACGTCCGTCAGTTCCTCGCCGACGCCCGGGGCCGGGACCTGCCCTGGTCCGACGCCCGCGTGTTCGAAACCTTCATCCGCCGCAACATCAAGCTGGCCGAGTGCCCCGGACACGGCACGACCATCTTCCACTACGACCCCGCCAGCCACGGCGCCGTGGACTATCTCCGGCTGGCCGAGGAGTTCCTCACCCCCCCGCCGGCCGAACCGCCCCCCGCCACCGAGGACGTTCCCGCCGAACAGGCCGAGGAAGTCGCGACCGGCGAGAAGATCGAGCACGCGCCCGAGGAACCGGCGCCACCGGCGCACGAAGCCCCCGCCGAGGGCACCTGCGCACCGGCCGATGAAACGCCCGTCGCCGACACGCCGCCCGACCCGAACCCGGTCTGACCAACAGCCGGGGTGCCACAGGCTGCTTGCCGGCCTGTGTTCGTACCGTTTCGGTGTGACCGATCACGGGCTGACAAGCAGCCCGTGGCACCCGTGGTTCCCTCAATCGCCGAACCCCGCTTCCGCCACCTCGATGGCGCGGAGCAGGGCGCGGGCCTTGTTGAGGGTCTCCTCGTACTCGGTCGCCGGCACGGAATCGGCGACGATGCCCGCCCCGGCCTGGAGGTAGGCGAGGCGGTCGCAGATGACCATCGTCCGCAGCGCGATGCAGGTGTCCATG
>DASRZG010000371.1:0-4255 GCA_035686585.1 Phycisphaerae bacterium | reverse complement strand
GCTCCACCAGCCGGCGCATCTGCGGGTCGCCACGCAGCACCGCCCCGTCGATGCCGCCCCGCCCGTCGCCGTCCCAGCCCACGTCATACGGCGTGAAGCTGAAACACTGGCTCGTCACCGACGCCTCATAGGCGTCCTTGTTCCACTCAGACGCACGATCCATCGCCCACAGTCCTCGCCCCCCAGCGTCGCGCCCATCGCCCCCCAGCGGAAGCGGGGGGTTATGACCACCCGCACCCGAAGCGCCCCCTCCGTCCATCCCTGCCTGATCCGTCCATGCCCTGCACCATCCGCCCGCTGAACCCCGGCCGGTATCGTGGGATCATACCCGAACAAACTACGAACGGCAAGGGAAAAATGCGGACGTATGCCAAGGCTCAGTATACGGGGACGTTCGCGCTCCCCTGCGGGTCGCGGCTAAACGGTTGCCACGCCTATTCCAGATTGGCGTGGCGTTCCTGGAACTTGCGGATGTCGACCTCGAGCCGGCCGGCGAGGACGTTGAAGACGGCGTCGAGGACCAGGCTGGCGGCGTGCTCGAAGACCGCCGCCCGGACGACGATGTCCTCGGCCGTGGCGGGGATATGCAGGACCTTGTCGGCGCCCCGGGCCAGTGGGGAGTCCGGGTCGGCGGTGATCACCACCACCTTCGCCCCCAGCAACCTCGCCCGGCGGACGAGGTAATCGGTGTAGCCGGTCGTGCCCGTGCAACTGATCGCCACCACCAGGTCGTCCCGGTTGGCGGCGGGCGTGATCGTCTCGCCCGGGATGAACGCCAGCAGCCCCGCGTGCATCAGCCGCATGCCGAAGCTCCGTGCCACCAGCCCGCTGCGGCCCGCGCCGGTCACGAACGTCCGCCGCGCGCGCGGCAGCATCTCCGACAGCTCGACGAAGCTGTCCCAGTCCACCCGGTCCATCACGGCCGAGATCCGGCCCAGCATGTCCCTGCCGGCGTTCCTGAGTGCCACTTCATCCGACATGCAGCCCACCTCCGGATTCCTGCTCCCAGCGCTGCAGGTTCACCACCTTGGCCAAGGTGCTGCGGGCGTCGCGGATCTCGGCCCGGATGCGGTTTTCCGCCTCCAGCACGTCCGCCGCCCGGTTGGCCATCTCCACCGCACGGTCGGCCGGCAGTACGATCACGCCGTCATCGTCGGCGACGATCCAGTCGCCCGGGGCGATCCGCTGCCCGCCGATCTCGATCGGCACGTTGATCTCCCCCTTGCCCTTCGGCTCGCCGGCGTGGCTGCACACCACCGTCGACCAGACCGGGAAGTCCAGCTTGCGGATCACGGCCGTGTCGCGGACGGCCCCGTGCACCACCAGCCCGGCGATCCCCTTGTTCTTGGCGCTCTCGGTGGCCAACTCGCCCCAGACCGCCGGCGGCAGGCCGAAGGTGTTGATGACAATCACCTCGCCCGCCGCGGCCACGTCGATCGCCTGGACCGGCTTGGCCCAGTCTCCCGGCGGGGCCCACACCGTCACCGCCGGCCCGCAGGCGAACGTGCCGGGCACGAGCTGCCTGGGCCCGTCCAGGCTGGGCTGGAGGTGGGCGCCGTTGGAGATGTCGCTGGTCCGTACCGTCATGAGGATCTGGCGGATCGTCTCGCCGGTCGCCCGCTTGAACAGCTTGGACGCCACGGCCGCACCGGTGTCGATCGCCTTGCGGATGTCGGCCGCCGCGGCGCGCGGGTCGGCGGCCTTGGTGATCGCCCCGCCGACGATCACCACGTCCGCCCCCGCCTCGACCGCGGCCGGGGCCGTCTCGGAGTTGATCCCCCCCGCCACCGCGACCTTCAGGCCCGTGGCCGCACGCACCTGGCGCAGCAGCGCCAGCGGGTCCTGCCCCGCCATCTGCTGATCGATCGCGCAGTGCACGTCCAGCCAGGCCACGCCCAACTCCGCCGCCCGCCGGGCGAAACCGACCGGGTCGGCCACGCCCATCAGGTCCACCGCCACCACGCAATCGTAGTGGCGCCCGCCTTCGACGCACTCGCGGATGGTCGCTTCCGAGGCCGCCCCGCAGACCGTCATCACGTCCGCGCCGGCCTTGCCGGCGGCCTCGGCCTCGATCCGGCCGGCGTCCATCGTCTTCATGTCCGCGATGATGGTCTTGTCCGGAAACGCCGCCCGGAGCTTGCGGACCGCGTCCAGCCCCTCGGACTTGATCAGCGGCGTGCCGGCCTCGATGTACTCCGCCCCCCCCGCCACGGCCGCCTCGGCCACCTTCAGCGCGCGCGACAGCTCCAGAAAGTCCAGCGCCACCTGCAGCTTCACGTCACTCATATCGAGCCATCCTGATCCCAGCGTCCGCCCGGACAGCGGCGGTGCAAGCACCAGATTATACCGCCCCGGCTGCGCCAGAGGAACCCGCCTTCGCCAAGGCTGCGGCGGGCAGGCCCGGGATTCGCTTGACGGTCCCGGCGGCCGCGGTAGGATCGTCACGCCGGCCCGCGGACGTCGTGGGCGCAAGGTCATTTGCGGAATGGCGGCCGAGAGGGCAGCATACCCGGCCGCCCGGGGAGGGCATCGATGGGTCGACGTCTTGCGGCCGCAGCCCTGCTGATCGTCCCGAGCATGCTGGCCGGCGCCTGCGCGCCGCCCACGAAGACCGCCCCGGGGACCTCCATGACAGGTGCCGAATCCGTGACCATCATCCGCGACGAGTGGGGCATCCCCCACATCTACGGGCCCACCGACGCCGGCGTCGTGTACGGGCTGACCTGGGCGCGGGCCGAGGACCGGTTCGAACGCATGGAGGAGTTCTACCTGCGCTGCCTTGGCCGGGCGGCGGAGAAGTACGGCCAGGCGGGGCTGGCCATGGACGCGATCACGCGGGCCAACGAGGTGGCAGCGCGCTCCAAAGCCGAGTACGAGCGCTCGGACCCGAAGATTCGCGCCCTGTGCGACGCGTTCGCGAAGGCGATGAACGCGTTCATCGCCATGCATCCCGCCCGGGCGAAGTACATCGATCGCTACGAGCCCTGGTTCGCGCTGGCGGGCGAGCGCGTGTTCTGGAGCCTGTACGGGTTCCACTGGCACGGGATCAGCGGGAAGGAAGTGCTCGATGCCGTCAGGGCCTCCACCGGCGAAACGCCCGTCGAGGCCCCGGACGCCGCCGGCTGCGAGCAGGGCCTCTGGGACGACCTGGCATGTAACGAGTGGGCGGTCGCGCCCGCCAAGAGCGCGTCCGGCCATGCCCTGCTCCAGATCGACCTGCACATCCCGTTCGACGCGGCGTACGAAGCGGGCCTGCACAGCGACGAGGGCTACGAGCTCTACGGCGTAACCGCCTACGGCCGCTCGATCCTGCCGATCGTGGGCTTCAACGCGCAGCAGGGCTGGGCGTTCACCAACAACTTCCCGGACTGGGTGGACCTGTACGAAGAGACCTTCGACAAGCCCGGCGATCCGCTCTCCTACCGCTACGGCGACGGGTACCGCAGGGCCGAGGAGTGGACCGAGACCGTGAAGGTGAAGACCGACGGGGGCCTCCGCGAGCAGACCCTCACCTTCCGCAAGACGCACCACGGCCCGGTTCTGGCCGTGCGCGACGGCAAACACATCGCGGTGCGGGTGGGCAAGATCGCCGAGGGCGGACAGCTCCGGCAGTTCTACGCCATGGGCCGCGCGCGGGACCTCCGCGAGTTCAAGGCGGCGCTCGACCACAACGCGATTAACAACCAGAACGTCTGCTTCGCGGACCGCGCGGGCAACATCTTCTACGTGTACAACGGCCTGATCCCCAAGCGCGACGCGCGCTTCAACTGGCGCCAGCCCGTCAGCGGCGCCGACCCCGGGACCGAGTGGAAGGGCTACCACGCCCTTGGCGAGCGGCCCCAGGTCGAGAACCCCCCCTCGGGGTTTGTCCAGAATTGCAACTCCACGCCGTTTAGAGCCACGGTCGACGGCCAGAACCCGCTGCGCCAGGATTTTCCGAAGTACCTGGTTGACCCGCGGGACGGGGATCGGCCTCGCGCGCTCCATGCGCGCCAGGCGCTCGCCGCGCGCGACAAGTTCACGTTCGACGAGTTCGCCGCCCTGCCGTTCGACGGCTTCGTGTACCTCGCCGACGAGTGGGTGCCGAAGCTGATCGCGCAGTGGAAGAAGGATTCGGCCAAGGATCCCGATCGCCACAAGGCGCTGGCCGAAGTGGTCGAGGTCGTGCGCGCGTGGGATCGCCGGGCCGCGGTGGACTCCGTGGCGACGACGGTGTTCATGCTCTGGTTCGAGGCCGCCTGCCTCAGGAAGAAGG
>DASRZG010000370.1:0-3090 GCA_035686585.1 Phycisphaerae bacterium | reverse complement strand
CCAGCCACTTCGCAAACTCATCTTCTACTCGCTTAAGAAATACCTGTATGAGATCACTTCCGGCGGGCCTTCGGACGCAGCCGGGGGAACAGGGCGACAATAGCAATTCCGCCCGCGGCGAATCAAGGCGATCTGGGCGGCAATTGCCATCTCCGGGCGGCTGCGTACAATCGGGGCGGATCGCTTTGCGAGGAGTTGACCATGTCCAACGGACTGATTGTAGCGGCGGCCGTGGCGGCGGGGCTGTGGCTGCTGGCGGGCGCCACCGGCGGAGACGAGGCCCCGCGGTCCCGCCCGGCCGGGCCGATCATTCGCCAGGGGCCTGTCTCCATCCGCCTGCGGGAACGGGGGGCGCTGCTGATGGATGCCTTTGACGGCGGCAAGATCGACACGAGGAGGTGGCGGATCTGGAAGCAGGACCCCGACCAGGTGAACTTCACCCTGGAGGACGGGCGGTTCGTCATTCGGGGGGTGGGGCAACTGGCCCACAACGGGCTGTGGTCGCTGAACGCCGCCCGGTTCAAGGACGTGATGCTGGCGGCGCGGATGGACATCCGCAGCCCGGGCGTCGGGAAGCCCCATGAGCTGTACCTGCACCTGTGCGGCGGGGACATGCCCCGCAGCCCGGACCACTGGGTGGAGATCGGGATGCAGGACCTGGGGGACAAGGCGCAGTTCCGCGTCATGGCGGCGGTGGAGAAGGGCAACTTCCGCCAGGCGGACCGCAAACTGGTCCTGGACCGGGGCAAGGAGGACGGCTTCGTCGCCCGGCTGTCGCTGGACGGCAGCACCAACCGCTGCCTGGCCGAGGTCCGGGACGCCAAGGGCGTCTGGCACGCCGTCACCGACCCGGTTCCCCTGCGCCTGCGGACCACCCACTGCGAGATCAAGATGCGCCGCCAGTGGGCCGGAGACGAAGACGATTCCGCCGCCAGCACCGGGTGGTTCGACGACGTGCGGATCTATCCCCGCGCCGAGGCCAACCCGGTCCTGGTCCGGCTCGTAAGGCCCGACGGATCGCCGATCTTCCAGCGGGACGGCGAGTCCTGGCCGCCGAAGATCCAGTTGGCCGGGCAGGACCCCCGCAGCCTGGAGGACCTGACGGTCGAGCTATTGACCGCCGACGGCAAGACCCGCATCTGTGCCGTCCAGTCGCCCCATTTCGCCCACTACATGCTGCCGCTGAAGAACGCCCCGTGGGACCTGTATCCGGTGGCGGCCAAGGTCCGCCTCCTGCTGGACGGCAAGTCACTCGGCGAGGTGGAGATCACCCAAGAGGGCCTGGTGGGTCTGTACCCGGACGACGTGTACGACGTGGTAGTGAGGTAGGGGGGAGATACGACAACGACGCCGAACGGCAAGCCGCACGGACGCCGCGGGCGCGGGGATGAGGGGCGCGCCGAGATGGGGTGCAATTCGGAACGGGCGCGTGCGTTCCTGAACCGCATGGGACGGTGTCCGACGCGCACCCGGACACCGAACGGGCGCACGCAACCTCGCAGACCTGACTGAAGGGAACAGACGTGACCGCAAGAGCGTTTCGCATGTTCGGGATTGTCGCCGTGCTGAGCGCCGCGTCGGCGGCGTGGGCGGCGCCGAAGGCCTCCTACGGCAAGGTGGAGGTGATCCGAGACAAGTGGGGCGTCCCGCACGTGTTCTCCGAGACCGACGCCGGGGCCTTCTACGGGCTCGGCTACGTCACGGCCGACGAGCGGGGGTTCCAGATGTACTACTCCCTGCGGATTATCCAGGGCAGGCTGGCCGAGGTGATCGGCGACGTGCAGAAGATCACCCGGAACGACTCGGCCGTGCTCAACGACCGGAAGATGCGGACGTTCGGGTTCTGGCGGGCGGCCGAAAAGGCCGCCGAAGGCCTGGACGGCGAGTCCAAGGCCCTGCTGGCGGCCTATAGCGAGGGCGTCAACGACTGGTTCGCCGCCCACGCCGACAAGCGCCACCCGCTGTTCGCCAAGCTGGGCGTAGAGCCGGAGCCCTGGACGCCCGCGGCCTGCATCGTGTCGTGGTGGCACCTGGCGCAGTTCTTCGCCACCGACGGCACGCGGGACCTGATGAGCTGGCGGAACCTCAGCGGCGAGACGCCCGCGGCGCGGCGCGGGATGGAGCAGCCCAAGCCGGGCCCGCTGTGGCGGGACGAGGAATCCGCCGTCGTCCGGCGGGGCGACGTGTCGGATGAGTGGGTCAAGCGGGTGGAGGCCTTCGCCCGCGAGCACGGGTCGGCCGCCGCGGCCGCCGATGGCCCCGGAGGCCCGAAGTTCAGCCACGCCTGGGTCGTCGGGGGCACCAAGACCACCACCGGATCGGCCGTGCTGGTTTCCGACCCGCAGACGCCCGTGCGCAATCCCTCCCTGCTCCAGGAGTACCACATCCGCGGCAAGACCTTCAACGCTCGCGGGGTCGGCGTGCCGGGCTACCCGGGCCTGCTGATCGGCTGGACCGAGAACGTCGCCTGGGGCGCCACCGCGCTGGGCGCCGACCAGGCGGACCTGTTCCGGCTGAAGACGGACCCGTCCCGGCCGGACGAGTACTTCTTCGACGGCGCGTGGCGGAAGATGGAGGTCCGCGAGGAGACGATCGCGGTCAAGGGCGGGCGGAAGGTCCCGATCACGATCCGCCAGACCCGCTTCGGGCCCGTGGTCACGCCGTTCGCCTACGCGACGGCGAGGGACTCTCAGGTGGCCCTGAAACGCGTGCCCATCTGCCCGCCGCCGCGCCTGACCATCCAGTCGCAGATCAGGATGTACCGCGCCCGCAACGTCCGGGAGCTGCTGGACGCCTTGGGCGGCTGGGCGTTCCCCACGGCCAATATCGTCTTCGGCGACAAGGCCGGCGGGATTGGCTACGTCGCCGCCGGCGCGATGCCGATCCGGTCGCGGCTTGACGAGCACTTCGGCAGGGCGGCGCTGGATGGGACGGAAAGCCGGTACGACTGGCAGGGCTTCGTCCCGGCCGACCTGCTGCCGCACGTGATCGACCCGGCGGCGGGGTGGATCGCCAGCGGCAACCACAAGCCGATCCAGTCGTTCTACAAGATCCCGATCGGCATCAGCACCGGCTCGGGCGGGCACTCCC
>DASRZG010000369.1:0-6347 GCA_035686585.1 Phycisphaerae bacterium | reverse complement strand
GGGCTGGGAACCAGGGAGGTGCCCCGGACAAGGGGAGGCCCGGTGCCGTCTACCGGGCCTCCCCTTGTCCGGCGCCTTGTCCGGCGACCTGTCCGGCGAAGCCTTCGGCGAACCCGGCTACCGGTTCCCGGCTCCCCGTTCCCGGCTACCGGTTCCAAATGCTTGACACCTCCCCCGGCCTGCCTTACCCTGTGGGCATACATCTGGCCTTCTCGCCAGAAAGTGAACAGGGGCAACTTATGGTCGCGGCGGATGACCGCACCGAACTGCCGCCTTCGCCCGCCCGACAGGCCCGAAGGGCCGGAGGCGCCTGATCCGATGAGCACGATACTACAGACCCACGTGGGGCGCGCCTTCTGGTGCACACTCGGGGGTAGGGGACCGATGTTCGAACCGGCCACGTTCCCCTCCAGCAGCGACGGGGGCCCTCAAGGCATCGCCTGGTTCGATCTGCTGTTCGAGGGTGGGATCCGTCTGCCCGAGGCGGAAGGAAGGCCCGTCATCATGCTGATTACCGGGCCTCCGGGAAGCGGCAAGACCACCTTGGCGCTGGAGCTATGCTATCGAATCGCCCGGGCGGGGCGCGATTCGGACAAGCAGAAGAGGTACTCCCTTTTCTTCTCCACGGACTCGGAGGCCAAGAGGGTGATCGAATCGGCAAAGGCCTTTGGGTTCGCGGACGCAGACGAGCACATCCTGGAATTCCAGAATCGCGATCCCGACGTGTCGTCGCTAACCGTGTGCGGGCGCGAGCACTTCGAAGACTGGGCAACGACCGAGAGCCTCCTGCACGGGCTGATCGCCGTGATGCGGGAGCTCCTGTGGCGTGTCCTCAAGCTCCCGCGGGAGATAACCAAGGTCAAAGGACCGCTCACCTCGCCCATCGGAGATGGGGCGACCGATGCTCTGACCGTGATCGCCGTGGACAACCTCAACAGCGTCCCCGCCGGGCAACAGGACGCGTTCCTGAGGCGCATCAGCGAGGCCGTGCCGGGCGCAAGGCTCCTGGTCTGCATCGCGGAGGCATCGTCGCCACGTCGCGGATTTCGCGGTCTGGAGTACGCGGCGGATATCTGGGTGAAGGTGGATTGCTCGTCGCTGGAGGGATATCACATACGCACAATCGAGATCATGAAGGCGCGATACCAGGGCACGGTGTGGGGGGCGCACCAACTGAAGATATACCCACGGCAGCAACTGCCGCGCACGATCAATGCCCAGGTTACAGGCATCATGCGAAGGGCGCATCCGTATCGGACGGAGGGCGGGATATTCATCTACCCGTCCATTCATTACCACCTGTCGCGCTACAAGCGACGTGCACCCGCGCCCGTAGCGAAGCCGTCCGCCACGGGCCTCAAGGCTCTCGATGAGCTTCTGTACGGCGGTCTTCCCACCGCGCGGTGCAGCGCGTTCATCGGGGATCGCGGCGGCCACAAGAGCCACCTCGGGTATCTGCATGTTTTGCACCGACTGGTCATGGACAACGAGGCCGGCCTTGTCATCTCCCTGCGGGACGACGAGCAGCTTACCCGCCGGGCGATGGGGCGAATCATGAAGCAGGAGTTCCCGCAGTTCGCCAGGCACTCCGATCAGAAACTGTCTGCACAGTTGGACAGTTGGGAGCGAGACGACCAGCTTGAAGTGTTGTACTTCCACCCGGGGTATATCACGCCGAACGAATTCTTCCATCGGGTCCTGATGAGCATCTACCGGATGAAGGCTGCTCGGGATAAACCTCTGACGGCACTTTTCAACAGCATTGACCAGCTGGCAGCCCGCTTTCCCCTGTGCGCAAGGGAAGACATCTTCGTGCCCGGCATCGTGGAGGCCCTGTCCGGGGAAGGGGTGACAAGCTTGTTCATCGCCGTGGACGAGGGCGGCCAGCCCATGGAACAGTACGGCCTGCTGCCGATGGCGGACGTGATCCTGGGATTTCGTCGGCAGCGGTTCCGATACACCGATTACTTCGGCCACTTGGACCGGAAATGGAAGCTTTCGTCGGCAAAGGGTAAGCGACAGAAGCAGATTGAGTGGGTCAGGCAGGCGAACGCGGACAAGGAGATTGACGAAGTGGTATTGCAGGTACTGCGGTTCGCCGGCGGGCAGCGAGCGGGAAGGAGAGGAATACTCGAATTGGTGGATAAACCCGAGGACACCCTCTATGAGAAAGCGGGGCTCCATTTCACCGAACTGGCTTGACGCCCCATCGGGCAGCGCGTGGTCACCCCCCGGGCACACTCCGGCCGGGCAGGGCTGACGTGTATCCTTCCTTCAGCAGCGCGGCCAGCCGGGCCTGGGTCTGGGCGTGGTCCGCCTGGCCGGCGAGGTTATGCTGCTCCCAGGAGTCGCTCTGGAGGTCGTACAGCTCCACCGCGTCGGGCTTGCGGCCGGGCCTGGCCCACTCGGTGTAGCGGTACCGCTTCGTTCGCACCGCCCGGCCCAGGCCGCCCAACGGGACCGTGCAGAACGCGGCCGACTTCCAGGGGGTCTCGGGCCGCTCCAGCAGCGGGGCGAAGCTCAGGCCCTCCAGGTTGCCCGGCGCCTTGATCTTCCACAGCTCCGCCAGCGTCGGCAGCAGGTCCACCAGCTCCACGATCTCCTCGCACGCCCGGCCGTTGCCCTTGGCCCCGGGCACGCGGACGATCAGCGGCACGCGAGTGGACTGCTCGAACACCGTGTACTTGCTCCAGCAGCCGTGCTCGCCGAGGTGGAAGCCGTGGTCGCTCAGCAGGACCACGATGGTGCGGTCGGCGATCCCCGCCGTCTGGAGGGCCTTCAGCACGATGCCGATCTGGGCGTCGACGAAGCTGCTGCAGCCGTAGTAGCCGGCCAGGGCGGCGCGGATCCGCCCGGGCGTCTGCTCGAACTGGTTGAAGATGTCAAAGTTCTTGCCGTGGCGCACGGCCACGTCGGGCACGCCGCGGTCGTCCTTGCGCGGGGCGTGGGGCATGGGCATCTTGTCCGGGTCGTACATGCTCGCGTACTCGGCCGGGCTCAGCAGGGGGGTGTGAGGCGCGTGCATCCCCAGCGACAGGAAGAACTGCCTGCCTTCCTTTGCCCACTCGCCGATGAGCTGGGCGGCGTAGCGTGCGATCTTCCCGTCGGGGGTGTACTCCTCATGCTGGCCCAGGTCCCCCACCATCTCGGCGTACAGTTGCTGGAAGGGCTTGTTCACCTTCTCCCAGCGTTTGGGCGTGTCCAGGGGAACCTCCTTCTCCAGGACCTTCCGCTCCTCCCACCGGCGGCGGAGCTCGGCGTCCAGGGCCGGGTCGGGGCAGAACTGCCAGGGTTTCCGGCGCGGCTTCCGCGTGCCGGGCGGCTGCTTGTAGCCCTTGGAGACTCCCTTGTAGTCCTTCGGCAGCTCGCACAACTCGATCCGGTCGAAGGCGGCCATCTGCTTTTCGGCCGTGTAGGTGTAGTGGTACAGCTTGCCCATGTGGGCGGTGCAGGCCCCGTTGCGTTTCATCAGCTCGGCCAGGGAGGTGGCGTCGGCGGGCAGGAACCGGGACATCCACTGGTCGTTGTTGTAGACGCCGGTGGTGGCCGGCCGCAGCCCCGTGCAGAAGGACGTGCGGGAGGGGTTGCAGATGGGGCCCTGGCAGTAGGCCCGCTCGAAGCGCACGCCGGTCCGGGCCAGGGCGTCGACGTGGGGGGTCTTGACGATGCCGTTGCCGTAGCAGCCGACCCCGGCCGTGGTCCAGTCCTCGACCACCAGCAGCAGGATGTTCATCCCGTCGACAGTGCAGGCCGTCGTGGGCGCCCCGGCCGACCGGGCGATGGACCCCAACGCCAGTCCCGCCGCCCCGCCAGCGGCCGCCTGGAGGAATTCCCTGCGACTCAACCCGGATCTGCCCATGTCTGCACGCTTCCTGTGCCTCGCGCTCCCCGCGGGTCGCGGCTAAACGTGGATCGGGGACTCCCACGTCACTCCCCCATCCGCTCCTGCTGCTTCTTCTTCAACTCCGCCCGCGTCTTTTGCAGCTCGGCGACGGCGGCGATGCCGGCCTCACGGAGGGCGTCGCGCTGGGGGCGGCCTCGGCGGGGCTGGGGCTGGGGGCGGCTGGCGTAAACCTGGGCGATCGCCAGGGCCTGGTCGATGTAGAGGCGGCACTTGCCGACCAGTCCGACCGCCCCGGCCTGGTTCCGGTGGAACGGGGTGTCCTGGTCCCACACGCCGCGGTGGGCGAGCGTGCCCAGCAGGACGATCTCGTCGTCCTCGCCCAACGGCCTGAGGCGACCGCCATAGGTCGAGCCGATTGGCTGGACCTCGATGTCGTCCTCATAGGGCATCACGGCGATCTGCACGCTGGGCTGGATGCCCCGCACGCCCCGAAGCTGCTCCAGCAGCAGGATCCGCATCATCACCCGCTGGGACACCCGCACGCACCGCTGGCGCTGGGCCTGCTCGGGGTCGATCCGGAAATCCTGCACGGTCCCCTTCTGGTTGTACCACCGCAGGACCCAGGCCGTCTCGGTGAAGGCGCCCTTGCCCATCGCCGACTTGACCACGGCCTCGACGGCGTCCGCCCGCTGGCTCTGGACCAGCAGGGCGGCCACGTCGATCGCCGGCAGCTCCTGGCGGGCCTTGTACCGCCCGATCAGCTCGCGCAGGTTGTGCTTGCCCAGGTCGTCGAAGTCCAGCCCGTTCAGGGCGGCGCGGGCGGCGGTGTTGATCGGGTCGTCGTCCGCGCGGTGGTCCGCCCGCGCGGTGGCCGTGGCGCCCCAGAACGCCGTGCCGCCGGCCGAGTGAAACAGGATCGCCCAGGCGTTCACCCGGCTGGAGCGAATGGCCAGGCCGGTCGTCCCCGGCGGCGCCTGGCCGCTCTGGTACGGGATGGGCTCGTAGTGCAGCCCGATCACCAGCACGAACTTGTGAGGCTCGGGAAAGCCGTCCTTCGGCCAGGGGGGGGTCGGCGGGCCGGCCGGGGCGGCGCCGGCGTCGGGAGCCTCGGCCTTCTCGGCGCCGGCGTCCTCATCGGCGCCTTCGGGCTTCTCGGCCGGCAGCTCGGGCAGGATGGGGTTCAGGCCCTTCCGGGAGAGGTTTTTGGCCACCACCCGCAGCAGTTGGGGGTCCACCTGGGCGGGCCAGTAGGTCGCGTCCGTCTCCCCCCCGCCGTAGGGCGAGCGGGCGACCACCGGCAGCTCGTCGATCCGCTTGTCGAAGAGCCCCCAGGCCTCCGCGGCCTCGTTGCCCCGGATCACGGCCTCCTCGGCCATGGTCAGGTACTGCTCGTCGAAGCGGAACAGGGGGGTGACGCGGCCCTTCTCGTCGGTCTTGTCCTTGCGGAGTTCGCGGACGGCCTGGACGTCCACCTGCCCCAGGCAGAGCCCCGCCGCCAGCGCAACCGCCGCCGCCCCGAAGCCGTACCGCATCGCCTGACTCCCGTTCCCACGCCGCCCCATGTCCAACCCTTTCCGCCGGGGGAGGTTCCGCCCGCACCGTGAAGGGTGCCACGGACTGCTTGCCAGTCCGTGCTCTTCACGCAGCCCGGAGATCACAGGCTGGCAAGCAGCCTGTGGCACCCATTCCAAGGTCCGGGGCAACGTGCTACAGGTCGCGCCGCCCGGTGAGGGCGTCGGCCAGGATCGACTTGCTGGAATACTCGATCTGTCCGCCCGTGGGCAGGCCCCGCGCCAGGCGGGTCACCTTCACGGCCGTGCCCTCCAGCGCCCGCGCCACGTGCAGCGACGTGGCGTCCCCGTTGACGTCCGGATTGGTCGCCAGGATCACCTCGTTCACCCCGCCGGCCTTGACCCGCCGGACGAGGGCGTCGATGGTCAGATCCTCCGGCTCGACGTCCTCCAGCGGGGCGACGTGGCCCATCAGCACGTGGTAGAGGCCCCGGTACACCCCGGTCGCCTCCAGCGCCAGCAGGTCCTTGGGCTGCTCGACCACGCAGACCACATCCCGCTCCCGCCGCGGGTCGGCACAGATATCGCACAGCTCGTCCTCGGCGATGTTGAAGCACGCCTTGCACGGGCGCAGCCGGGTCTTCACGTCCCGAATGGCCTCGGCCAGCGCGAACGCCTCCTCATCGGTCGCCTTGAGCAGGTGAAACGCCACCCGCTCCGCCGACCGCGGGCCGATCCCGGGCAGCTTGCCCAACTCCTCCATCAGCCGATCCAACGTGCGTGAGTAGCCGGACATTTGTCACCTCATGCGGGGACATTGGGAACCGGGAACCGGGAACCGGGAACCGGGAGCCGGGAGCCGGGAACCGGGAACCGGGAGCCGGGAACCGGGAGCCGGGAACCGGGAGCCGGGAACCGGGAGCCGGGAGCCGGGCCCTTCGGCCAGGGGCGCTAAAGGGGCCAGGACGCCGGCCATAACACATAAAACACGT
>DASRZG010000368.1:0-3144 GCA_035686585.1 Phycisphaerae bacterium | reverse complement strand
CCACGACGGACCCAGCCGGGCTGTTCAAGGACGTCACGATCGAAGGATTGGTCTGGCAGCCGGGGCAGACGCTGGTTGTTCCCGCGGGGGTCAACCTCGTCTTGAACCACCTGTATTTCCGAGGCCCGACCGAGCCCATCGAGGACCACGTGCAATGCGCCGGCTCGATCATTGTTGCGGAAAGTGATCACGTGACGGAAGGGCTGTTCCTCAACGAGGGCCTCACGGTGACCGGGGACGGTGTGGTGGACCTGGGCGACGGGGAGCTGTGCGTCAGGAACATGGTCTCCGGGTCCGGCGGACAGAGCGTGAGGGCCGAACGCATCCGGATCGGCGAAGGCGGCGACGGCAAGTTCGTCCAGACCGCCGGCGAGGTCGGGGCCTGGATCGGGGTCTACGTCGGATCCCTCAGCGGGCAGGGCCTGTACGAGCTGCACGACGGGCTGCTGTGGTCCCCGTGGACGTACCTGGGCGATGGTGGGCCCGGTCGGATCGTCCAGACGGGCGGGACACACTCGGTCGGCACGGAGCTGTACGTCGGGTACAGCGCGGCCGTCCCGGAGACCTGCGTGTACGAGCTGAGCGGGACGGGACGCCTGGAGGCCAACAACGAGTATCTCGGATTCGGGGGCACCGGGGAGTTCAACCAGATCGCAGGGACCAACGTCGTCCTAAAGAGTCTGTGGGTGGGCTACCATATGGGCTCGAAGGGCACGTACACGCAGACCGGCGGGGAGGTCTCTGTGGGGGATCGCCTGACCGTAGGCTGGGACTACGGGTCGACCGGGGCGTATGTCCAGAACGGCGGAACGGTGACGGCCGGCGACCAGGTATGGCTCGGCCACTATGCCGGCTCCACGGGACGCTACGAGCTGCGCGGTGACGGGGAGCTGACCACCGGCTACCTCCGCGTCGGTTACATGGGCGCCGGCAGCTTCCTCCACGAGAGCGGGACCGTGGCCGTCGGCTACGTCCTGTACGTGGGGAACCGGACCGATGGCGTCGGCACCTACGAGCTGAAGGGCGGCACCTTGACCGCGGACCTCGGGGAGTTTGTCGGCGGGGGGTCGGGCACGGCCGGCGACGGGGTCTTCATTCAGACCGGCGGCAGCAATACGGCCCTGTGGGTGACGATGGCGCGGGACGCCACCGGGCATGGGGAGTATACGCTCTCCGACGGGACGCTGACGGCCACCGAGACGCTGACCATCGGCAGCCTGGGCACGGCCACCTTCACCCAGACCGGCGGGGCGGTCCGTGCGGCCACGATCGACATCGGCAGGGACAGCAACGCCCACGGCACGTTCGGCCTGGAAGGCGGCAGCGTCGACGTCGACATGCTGACCGTCGGCCGGAACGCCTACGGCACCTGGAACCTCCTGGACCCGGCCGCCATGGTTCAGGTGAGGCAGTGGCTCCGCTTCGGGCCCAAGGGGACGTTCTCCGCCGTCGCCGGCAGCACGGTGCACATGATGGGGGCGGCCCTGGAGAACCAGCGGACCGACCCGGCCGCCCTGGCCGGGCTGGCCCAGACGACATTGATCATCGAAGGCGGCCCGGAGGCGCCCAGCAGGCTGGAGGCGGCCTCGGCCGACCTGGGGCTTGACCCGGCCGGGTGGACGGACAACTTCGCCATCGGCAGGCTGGTGCTGGGCGGGGCGGCCGCGGGGTGGATCGAGCTGGCGGACGACTGGGACAACCAGTTGGACGGCTCCGGCGGGGAGGCGGTGTACGTGGGCGAGCTGGTCCTGAACGGCGGGGCGGCTGTATCTCTCGGCGACATCCCGCTTTACTACCTCAAGGACGCCCTTCCGCGGCGGCTGTGGGTCGCGGACGCCAACCTGGACGGGCAGGTGGGCATAGCAGACCTTGTCTCCCTGGCCGAGCACTACGGCCTGTCCAGCGGCGCGGACTGGGCCTGCGGTGACTTCAACGGCGACGGCTTGGTCGGCATCGCCGACCTGGTCGCCCTGGCCGACCATTACGGCGACGGCAGCGGGGCCGCCCAAAACGTTCCCGAGCCCGCCGCCATGCTCCTGCTGGCGCTGGGCGCCGGTGCCGTTGCCGCCCGGCGCCGCCGGCCCCGGGCTGCCTGACCGCCCGTCCGGATGGTGCCCGGTTATGCCCTCTCTTCCTGCTTGCCCTCCTCCGCCCCCCGGCGTACACTGACGCCATGCCAGGCACGGCAAGGGTGGTCATTCCGGACGTGCCCCTGCACGTCATGCAGAGGGGCAATCGTTTTGAGGACGTGTTCTTCGGCAAGCAGGACCGTCTGCTCTTCCTCCGCCCGCTCAGCCGGTGCGCCCCCGCCAACGCCCTGGCGATCAACGCCTATTGCCCGCCACGGCGGATCTTCGCTTCGCTTCGACCTGATGACCAATGCTTTCAGGGGACCTGGACCAGCGCGACCGCGGCGGCGACTGGTCGGCGTGGCTGGCCGACGGCGACGACGAGCGGGACCTCGCCGCCCCGCGGAACGCCACCCGCACCGGCCGGCCGGGGACGAGTCGTTCGCCCACCACCTCGAACACCTCTGCGGCAACCTGCCCCGCCCGAGAGCGAGGGGCAGACCCGCCAAAGGCAAAGCAGATGGCGCAAGACAGACAACCGAGACTCGAAAATAGAGTCCGTCCCTATTTGCCCGGAGATGCTCCTGACGCATCCGCTGACCAGCAAGCGGATCGATCAGGCCAGGCAGACGATCAGCAGCCGCGAGGAGTTGCGCCGGCACCAGGCGGACGTCCCGGACCCGAATGCCGCCCGATTCCTGCGTGCCCGGCAACGTCTGCCGGCGTTGCAGGACCCGTCAAAGTGACCCCCCGCGGGCCCGCCAAACGCGTGTGCAGCGGAGCTGCACAACCTACCACTACCCGGCCAGGAAGGGCCCGGCGCCCCGGAGTTGTGCGTAGAGGTGAGCCCTTGACCCCCCGGCGGTCTGGCTGTAGCGTAGGATCATCGGCCCAACGGTCTTTCGTGCGGGGTAACCGGATGCGGGAAGCCGGCGGAACAACTTGCCTTCGGCTTGGCGCCACGAAGAGGCGCTTGTATCACGTTATTCGATATCCTGTCCCCGGACTTCCTGGGGCGGTGGCAGCAGACGGATCCGCTGGGGTATGTGGATGGGATGAATCTGCATGAGTACGT
>DASRZG010000367.1:0-16460 GCA_035686585.1 Phycisphaerae bacterium | reverse complement strand
GCGGCCTCCGCCAGGGAGATCCTGGCCTTGCTGCCCCAAGTGAAACAGGACCCGACGACGGCGCCCACAGAGGGCGCCGGGCTGTGACGGTCGGGGGAGAAACCCGATGAGCAATCAGGCAACACGTCGTCGACATGCCGCCGATCCCGCCCCGACCTCTGGCGGGCAGGCTTCCGGAGGCGCACTGGCCCCGTTGATCGCCCTCGCCCTGCTGGGCGCGGCGCTGTGGAGCTACTGGCCGCTAGCCCGTACCCTGTTCAAGGAATGGCAGCACGACGACAACTACTCGGTGGGCATGCTCGTGCCGCTGGTGGCGCTGTACCTGGTCTGGCGGGATCGGCGCGGCCTGGGGGGGGCCGGCATCCGGCCGTGCTTCTGGGCGGTCGCCCTGCTGGTGGTGGCCCACGGCGCGCGCACCTTCGGCCTGGTGTTCCTGTACGAATCTCTTCAGCGCTATTCGATGGTCCTGACGGTCGTGGCGCTGGTGCTGCTGGTGGCCGGGTGGGCGGTGTTCCGGCGGACCATCTGGATCTGGCTGTTCCTGCTGCTGATGGTGCCCCTGCCCGGGCGGGTCCACAACCTGATCAGTGGACCGCTGCAATCGTTGGCCGCCAGCGGATCGGTGTTCCTGCTGGAGGCGTTCGGCGTGACCGTCAGCCAGGATGGGCATGTGATCATGTTGAACGGCCGCGTGCCGCTGGCCGTCGCGGAGGCGTGCAGCGGCCTGCGGATGCTGACGGCGTTCGTGGTGGTGGCGGCGACCATGGCTTTCCTCGTCGATCGCCCGCGGTGGCAGAAGGCGGTGCTGGTCGTCTCCAGCGTGCCGGTGGCCATTGCCTGCAACCTGATCCGCCTGTGCGTGACCGCCGTCCTGTATCTGCTGACCAGCAGCGAGCTGGCCGAGCGGTTCTTCCACGATTTCGCCGGCTGGACCATGATGCCGCTTGCCATCTTCGCTCTGATGGGCGAGCTGTGGATCATGAAACGCCTGGTGGTCTCCGAGAAGGACGCCGATGGGTCGAGCTCCAACCCGAGCGGGCGGCGGCCCAAGGCCGGCCTCGGGTCCCGCGGGCGGACCCGGTAACCGGGCGGGCCGAAACGGAGTACTTCGAGCAACACGAGAACAGGAACTCGGGTTACAATGGGTCTTTCACGACAAGGCGGCAAAGGAGGGTGCTCCCGCTCAGGGAGGAAACACCTGTTGGGTATGATTCCGGCTTGCCGTGTCGCAAGCAGCTTCTGCCTGGAGGAGGAGTCAGTATGTCCGGTAGATGGCGTAACTCCACTGCGATTGTGCTTTGCTCGCTCATGTTGGTCCTCGCGGGCACATGCCCGACGGCCCTGGCCGATCCGAGCACCGGCCAGTTGGACGCGACGTTTTCGGGCTTCACCTCGGTCAACGACGTCACCGTCAGCGGCTTGAGATCGTCCTACTACACCGACATCATGCAGGGCGACCTGCTGCCGCCGTCCCTGTTCACCCTCGGCCCCGATCGGGTGTCGTATCCGTCGGGCATCGGCACCCGTCCCAGCCCGGCGGGTTCGATCGGACGGGCGTTCGACGAGGGCATGTTGGGCATCCTGGTCGACGGCGACAACCTGATCATCCGCGTGGCCGGGGGGCTGGACCCGCGGTCGGGCTACCGGCACCTGGGCTGGAACAGCTGGTACAGCCAGGGCGACGTGTTCCTCACCATCGAAGACACGTCCGTCAGCCATTTCGCCCTGCTGAACGAGTGGGCCCGCAACGGCGGAGCGCCCGTCGAGTTGAACCAGGGGCACTTCAACAACGCGATGAACTTCCATGTCGCCGGCGACGAGGGGGCCAGCCTGGAAGGCCACCTCGTCAAGCTGACCGCCGATGAGCAGGTCGCGCTGGTCGGCGGGGCGGGCTCGTACTCCCCGACCTACGGCGGGACCCCGGCGGGGGTGGACTTCCGCGTCTACGCCCAGGGCGGCAAGGACCTGGGAGACGCCGGCCTGGTGCACACGTCGGTGGTCGATTACGGCCTGAACAGCGTGCAGCAGACCTGGTACATCCAGACGTGGACCGTCCCGATGGAATGGCTGTCGAGCAGTCCGGAGTTCACCATCGGCCTGCACAAGGCCGTCAGTTGCGGAAACGACCAGATCGGCATGATCGCCGAAATCACCCGGACCACGTCCGTGCCCGCCCCGCCGGCGGTGCTGTTGGGGCTTCTGGGCGTGTCCATGACCGGCTGGCTGACCGCCCGACGTGCCAGAAGGCAGGCGTAAGGGCGGTAATTCCCTCGCGGAGCCTTCTGCCGGCGCCTCGGCCGTTGACGGATCGAGCCTTTCGGGGCATGAGCAGCACGCTAACTCTCACGGTCCACGGCCTTTCCGGGACTCTGGAGTCGGTGTTCAGCACGGCCTGGGCCACGCCCTTTGCGGGCGAGGTAGCCGGTTCGATCGTGCCGGTTTCCGGCGCTGCGGCCTTGGCTGTGGCCGGGATTGCCCTGGTCGGCTGGCTCAGGCGCCGGGTGCGATAGCCGCGGTTCGGCGTCGCCCGGCGGGCCCATCGGACGGGGTGGCCGGAGTGGTCAGCGGCGGCGATTTTTTGCGGTTTTCACCGGCGGGTTTCTCTTGACAAACATGGGTCTTGCGCTATAATAGGTACCGTGCGTTCTTGGCGGCGTATCGACTTGGCGCGCCTCAGCAAGAAGGGATGCTGTCACTGACAATGAAGGGGCATGGGATCATCCTGAGCCTGCTTGTGCTCTGTGCGGCTACGGCCGGGGCATTCGCCGACGTGTCGGCTGTGCCTTGGGCAGAGCCCCAGTGCGCGGCGCAGGGCCTGGCTGGGGGTGCAATCCCCGACCGCGCTGCCGGGGCGGAGGGTGCGCAGGACCCGGCGACCTGCGCGATGCTTGGCGGCCCGATGGCGGCGGGGAGTTTGCCGACCCCCGACGCGGACGAGCCGGCCCCCGCGGTGATCAGCAGCCCTTCCCGTTCGGGCAGCGCCTCCCTGCTGCTGTGCGCGTTCGGCAGCATGTGTGCCTGGCGCGTGACCCAGTCGGCCAGGAAACTTCACCTGGGCCTGGTGCCGGAATGGTATCACACCGGCGGGCCCAGCCAGATCGGACAGGCGGTGCCTGCCGGGCTGGACTTCGCCGCCCTGCCGGTCGCTCATTTCGATCAGCCTGCCGGGCAGTCTCCGCTTCTGTGGAGGCTCCCACGCATCAGCCATTCGCGGTGCCAGCCGCAATGGCATCCCACAACCGGGGCGCCTCGCGCGCCTCCCCATCTTCTCTAAGCCGAGCCTGGCCTGCGCGGCCCCTCGGTACCGTCTGACGCTCCGCATCCCGTGTGGAAGCATAGACGTCGGACGCTCGCCCGCAAAGGGCATTCCGCCGCGAGCCGGGATCACGCCTCATGGACCGTCCACCGCGAGGTGAGATTCACGGAACCCGGGCGGAAGACGACGGAAATCACGGCCCGGAACCATCGGGCCCGAGGAAACGCGGAGCACTCAGACCGACACGCAGCACCAAACGGAGCAGAGCAAAAGGGAGAGAAGCAATGTTGAAGAGAATCGCATTCGTCGCAGCAATAGCTGGAGTCGTCGCCTTCGCCGCGTCGGCCGGCGCCGACCCGTTGCTGACCTTCAATCTGGACCAGGCCTACGTGAGAGTAACCCCCGACGACCCGGATAACCCAAACGACAGTCCGACGATCGATGTCTATGAGGGCGTGTGGACTCGGCCCTTCCAGGTGAATCTCGAGGATAACGATCCGGCCTATCTTGGACAGGAGGTCCGAGACAGCGTGGGCTTCAGCGACATCGACGCTTACAGCCTTCTGCTCCACATGAACCTGAAGATGACCAGCGCGGGCTGGCAGGCGGAAGGCACGATGAGCTTGACCGTGAAGAACGGCCTGACGGAAGAAACGAAGATCCTGGCCAAGTTCCTCAGCACGGATGTCTTCTACGGCCACGGTGGGCAACACGCCTTGAGAGTGATGGGCAACCTGTATACCGACCTGGACGCCGGCATGGACTCGATTCTCGTCGGGACAGGCAACGACTGGGTGCTGGCCGGGGACAGTCAGTTCTCCGCCGACAACGGCGACGGCGTGGCCAATCAGATCACCGTCAAGCATACCCGGCCATCCTGGGACAACGGAACCGTTGTTACCCTGCGTGTCGGGGATCTCAGCCCGGAGACAATGGAGGATTTTCTGGCTACTGGCGTTGAGTATACCGGTTCCTCCCAGTTGATGGGCAAGATCATTCCGGTGCCGGCGGCATTTGGCCTGGGCCTGGTGGGCCTGAGCCTTGTTGGGTGGCTGAAGCGGCGGTCCGCCTGAGCCGCTTAACTCGCCGACTCTGGTCTGGTTCCCCGCGGTCGCCTGGCGGCGATCTTTCCTCTCGGCCGGCGGCGGGCCTCCAGTCCGGAGGTTCGCGCCGCCGGGTTCAGGTGAGCGCTGTCTCTCCGCCAGGGGACTCGGTCACCGGCCCTGCTTTCAGGAAAGCGGTGGGTAATGCCGCCCGCGACGAATCCCCGCAATACGACCGTCTCCGTTGTCGGTTGTGTGCTGCTGTGCGTGGGCTCGATTGCACTGGGTGCTGAGGGCTTGGGCAGTGTCTACGTTCCCAACGCCATCGATGACCCTGCTGTCTACGCCGTCGTTCTGACCGACCTCGACGGGACGGGTTTCCTCCGCGGCCTTGCCGCCGATGTCACGAACGCGCGCACGGTTCGCGCCGCCAGCGGAGACCTGGACTTCCGCTACGATCCGAACGGGTCCCTGGAAGAGCGCATCCACTTTGCCGAGACCATGGCATACTATCACGTGACAAGTTTCCGGCACTACGTGCAGAGCCTCGGGTTCGATGGCATCGACCCGGTGTCGGTGATCGTCTACAACGCCGAGAAGTTCGGGTCGATGTGGATCCCCATCATTCCCTCGGCGTACGACTCCACCACGCACACCGTGTCGCTGGCGGCCTCCATGCGACTCGTGAGCTCCGATGCCGTGGACGGAGATATGATCGTTCACGAATACGTGCACGCCCTTCAGCACCAGTTGCGCGGCGGCAACGTCACCGGCTGGGAGACCGCCACCGGGACGACGCCGGCCGAGCAGTCGGGCGCCCTGATGGAGGCGGTCAGCGATTACCTGGCCACGTCCCGTTTCGACGACCCGGAGTGGGGAGAATGGTCAGCCGGGATGTGGTGCTACACGCCGTTTATGAGGAACGTAAACAACTTCCGCCGGTCGGACGGAGTCTACAGCGACGGCATGTACCAAGCTTCTCTGATCTTCTCCGGGGCCTTGTGGGATCTCCGCTCGGTCATCGGCGCGGAGGTGGTGGACACGCTGGCGCTGCGAATGGTCGAGCAGATTCCAGACACGAACCCGACGTCCCCGGAGCTGAACGCCACGTTCACCGACGCGGTCGCGACGATTCTCTCGGCCGACGCCGAACTGTACGGCGGGGCGCATGCTGACCAGATTCGCCAAGCCTTTGCCGTGCGGAAACTGGGGGATTACGAGTTCGACACCGGCGGCCTGCCCATGGTCCGCGACCCGGGCAATGACTACGACGGGACGCACGCCTTTACATCGACCGGCGCTGCCGTGCTGGCGGTGACGTTCGATGAGCTCGTCACGAAGCTCGACGACGCCTGGTTCAACATGGACACACCGGATCTCATGGAGTTCGTCGAAAAAGACACCGTCGACTTCCTCGAGATCCTCGATGCCGAGGGGAGCGTCGCCGGCGTCTACACGGGCCGGCAGTTGCAAGGCAAGACGATTGTCGTCCCGGGCGACACGGTGCAGCTTCACCTGGTGACGGATGCCTGGCTGGCGCCGTTTGGATACCGCGTGACGGACATCTCCTCCGTTCTGGTGGGCGACGCCAACCTCGACGGCGTGGTCGGCATCGCCGACCTGACGTGCCTGGCCGACCGCTACGGCCTGGCCGCCGGCGCCGGCTGGCAGGACGGGGACTTCAACTTCGACGGCGCCGTGGGCATCGCCGACCTGGCCGCCTTGGCGGACCACTACGGCGAGACGTCCGGGAACACGATCCCCGAACCCGCCGGCCTGTCACTGCTGGCGGCTGGCGTGCTGTGGACTACAAGGAGACGACGAATCCCTGAAGCACGGCTGAGATAAGCCTGGTTACAAGGGGGCCGGGAGGCTTCCCTGGTGCGTCTCCCCCGCGCACTGTTTGGTGTGTGTCCCCGCTGCACCAACTTCCCGGCCTCACTTTTTTTCGTGCCTCGGGCCGGGGCCGCCGGACACGGACAGCCGGCGGGCCCGGGCCCGAGGTCTTCTTGCCGCCCACCCCCGACAACCGCCGCGCGGACGGTACGGGCCCGGGCGGCACAACGACTTTGGGGCATTGGACGAATCGCAGAGGCAAGGGCCTTAGGCCGGCGGCGGCGCGCCGACCCGGGCCGTTGGCATGCGCGGAAACATCCCGCCGGGACCACGTCCCGACGGGAGTCTCTTTCGCCGTGGCCTTGCGTGCCGGTACGGGCCGAGGCATCATAGGGGTTTCTCACGCGCTCATCGGGAGACAATGACATGACACGCACAAGCGGAACGGGAAAGATCAACGTCAAGCTGATCGCCATCCTCGTGGCGACGACGGTGGTGCTGGTGGTGGGCCTGTACATCGCCCGGCAGGTCCGCCGGCGGATCCTTTCCAACCGGGATTTCCGGGAGGGCAACGCCGCCTATGACCGGCAGGACTGGGGCAAGGCGGCCAGGTACTACGAGGAGTACCTGGGTCGCAATCCCGATAACCTGGACATCTGGAAGCGATACGGCGAGGCCAACATGTCGGTCAGGCCGATCGAGGGCAAGCACGTCCGCGGGGCCATCATCGCCTACCGGCGCCTTCTGGAGGCCAGCCCCGACGACGCGCTGCCCTATGAGAAGCTGGCCGCCCTCTACACCGGTACGGGGCTGTATGGCGAGCTGGCCTGGGTGGCCCGGAAACGCCTGGAAAAGGACGCCGGCGACCTCGACGCCCCGGTCTGGCTGGGACAGGCCCTGCTGGAGCTGGAAAAGCTCGACGACGCGAGGAAAGCCCTCATGGACTTCGAGGAGCGTCTGGCTTCCCTCACGACCAAGCCCAAGCATCCTCAATGCGTGCAGGCGTGCGCCCTGCTGGCCGAGATCGAAATGCGCGGCAAGCTGGTCGGCGCCGAATCGGCCGCGCTGGGCTGGCTGGACAAGGCCGTGGAATACGATGAGTCGTCCGCCCCCGCCTGCCTCCAGCGCGCCCTGTTCTACCGGACCACCTGGTTGGCGACCATCGAACAGCGGATCCGCCAGGTCAGGGACAACCGGGACCCGGACGCGGCCAAGTCCGACGAGAAACGGCGGGCGGAGCTGCGGGCCCAGACGTTCAAGCACGCCCTGGCCGACCTGGCGAAGGCCCACGAGCTGCCCGGGACCGACCCGAACCTTCGGCTGGTCCTGTGCAAGGAGTGGGTGTCCTGGGCCGACCTGGACGCTGACACGCTGAAAGAGGCCGGCATGAGCAGGGACGCCCTGCTGGCAACGGCGGGCGGGGAGCTGGAGTCCCTGAAGGACCTGGACCCGACCTCGCTGAAGGAGGAATTCTTTGAGCAGACCAGTTGGGTCGCCTCCTACTTCCTGGTCCGGTCGGAGCTGATGCTGCGGCGAGGAGTGAAGCTGGCGGACGTGCTGGCGACGGAGGATGCCCTGGAGAAGCTCGGCCAGAGCCGGCACCGTCTGGCGGTCCTGCCCAACGCCATTCGGGTGCTGGTGACCGCGGGCGAAGCCGCCAAGACGGCCGGGACGGTCGAGGAGTTCCTCCAGGCCGCCGGGGGCCTTCCTTCCCAGCCGGCGCAAGGCGGACAGGTGAAGCCCGAAGACCTCCTGGCGGCGGCCGCCGCCCTGGAGAAGCTGGCCGGACCTGGGGAGCGGGTCCGGGCGCTGTTGGACTCCGCGGCCGCCCGCGCGGCAAAAGGGCAAGGCGCCCTGGCCCGGCAGATCCTGGCCGATATCGGCCCGAAGGTCCTTGCCGACAGGGCCCGGGCGATCTTTGACGAGTACGCCGAGGCCATCAAGGGCATGGAGCCCAAGCCGATGGCGGCCTGGCAGCTCGCCCTGCTGGAGGCCGGCATCGCCCGCCTGGAGAAGCGGGTGTACCGCGTCATCGGCGCGCTCGAGCCGGTCACCGTTGCGGCGCCGAACAATCCCCAGGCCTGGCGGCTCCTGGCGGAAGCCTACAGCCGGACGGACCAGACCCGCCGGGCGGTGCACGCCCTGACGCAGTACCTGCGGCTTCGCCCGCGGGACCCGGAGATGACGCTGCAACTGGCGCGGGAATACCTCAAGCTGCAGGACTGGAACCGCGCGTTCGAGACGGCCCGCCTGGCCGAGCCGATGGACCCCACGGACATCGTCATCAAGCTGCTGCGGATCGAGGCGGGCATCTACCTGGCCGCCGACAGGCGAGGGGACATCGACCAGGCCGAGATGGCCAAGCTCTCGAAGGAGCTGGTCGACCTGAGGGAAAAGGGGCCCAATCGCGTGGACATCCGGATCCTCCAGGCGATCATTGACGTGTATCAGAACCGCCACGCCGAGGCCGAGAAGAAGCTGAAACAGGCCATCCAGGAGTGCGACGAGAAACTGCCCGCCCGGATGCACCTGGTCCGCCACTACCACCGGATCGACAGGCCCGCCGACGCCCTCCAGGCCTGCCAAGAGGCGTGCCGGGAGCACAGCGAGGTGGCCGAGCCGTGGCTGGCCCTTTCGGGGCTCCACGTGTCGGCGAAGGAATACGACGCGGCCCGCCAGGCCCTGCGCGAGGGCCTGGCCGCGTCCAAGGACCCGTGGGAACGGCGGGCGCTGAGCATCCGCCTGGGGCTTGTGGAGCTGGTGTATGGAAGCCGTGCGGAAGGGATCAAGGTGCTCCAGACCCTGGCCGCCAACGACCCCAACGAGGTGAAGGCCCGGTCCCTGCTGCTGGATCAGCCGGAGGTCCGCCGGGACGCGGCGGAGACGGCGAAGCGGATCGCCGAACTGCGGGCGATCGAGGGCGACGCGGGCCTGCTGTGGCGGTTCTACCAGGCGACGGCGCTGCTGGGCGGGCAGGACTGGCGGTCGCACCAGCCGGAAATCACGGAGTTGCTGGGCCGATGCACCGAGTCCGATCCGGAGTGGTCCGCGCCGGTCCTGCTGCTGGTGACGATGCACCAGCGGCTGAGCAACGTCGCCGAGGCGGAGAAGCTCTGCCGCGACACGCTGAAGCGCAACCCCTCGGCGACGGAGATCGCCGCCCGGCTGGTGAGCCTGCTGGAGAGGCAGGACCGGCTGGGGGAGGCGCAGGAGGTGCTGAAGCAGTTGGATGAGGACTCCCGGGCGAAGGAGGCGTTGAGCGTCCGGCTGGCGCTGGGGTCGGGCGAGTACTCCCGCGCCATCGAGGAGCTCAAGCTCCGGGCCCGCGGCAATAAACAGGATGCCGACTCGCGGATCCTGCTGGCAAGGCTGATCTACTGGCAGACCAAGGACGTCAAGGCCGCGCTGGACTACCTCGACCAGGCCCAGGCCATCGCGCCGGATTCCGTGGCCGCCACGGACGCCCGGATCGGCATCCTCCACGGCGAGAACAGAGACGCCGAGGCCCGCCAGATCCTCGATCAAGGCGTTCAAAAGACGGCCTCGTTTGCCGACTACCTGATGCGCGGGTCCTTCCTGGCCGCCACCGGAGACGCCAAGGCGGCGGAGGAGGACTTCAAGAAGCTCACGGCCTTCCCGGGCCGGGAGGCCAGGGGATACGAGGCCCTGGCGAGCTTCTACGCCGGCGCCAAACGCATTGACGAGACCATCTCCACGCTGCGGGAGGCGGCCGGGAAGTACCCCCAGGACCTCTCGCTCAAGCAGAACCTGATGCGTGCGCTGCTGTACCGCAAGGCGGAGGGGGACGCCGCCGAGGCCGAGCGGATCCTGGCCGAGTTGGAAGGCCGGATGCCGGACCATCCGGAGCTGCTGCGTCTGCGGGCCGTCCGCCTGCTCCGCCTGGGCACCGCCGAGGCCAACCGGCAGGCCGGCCAGCTCCTGGAGAGGGTCGTGGAGCTGGAGCCCACGTCGGTGAGTTCGCATCTGACGCTGGTCGGCACGGCCATGCAGCGTCGGGAATACGCCGCCGCTCGCGACTATGCCATCCGCGCCCTGGGCAGCAACCCCAACCAGCCCCTGCTGACGCTGGCCAGGGCCCAGGCGGAACGGGCCCTGGGTAACTTCCGGATAGCGGCCGAGCTGACCCGCCAGGTCCTGAGCAACCACCCCGAGAGCCCGGAAGCCCGCGCGGCGTTCTATGAGATTGCCGCCACGGCCGGCGACCCGGAGCTGCTCAACGAGGCGCTGACCATAACGGCGAAGGCGATCGCCGCCCGCCCCGACGACGAAGCGTCGCGCCTGTCGCGGACCCAGTTGCTGCTGGTGGCCAAGCAGGCCGACAGGGCGATCTCCGAGCTGGAGGCGTTCTGCAAGACCCCCTCCGGCGAAAAGAGCGTCGCCGCCTTCCTTAACCTCGCGGAGCTGTACCGGACCCGGGGCGATACGGACAAGGCCGATGCGAACATCCAGAAGGCCGAGAAGATCGCCCCCGAGGCCCCCGCTGTCGTCCGTGGCCGGATGCTCCTGATGGGCACGCTCGGGCAGTACGACCGGGTCGCCGCGCTGGCCGATCAGCATCGCAGCAACGCCGCCGGCGACATGGGCGCGGTCTTGACGGCTGCCAACATCCTGGCCACCTCCCGCAACAGCGAGGACCGCAAGAAGGCGATCGAGGTTTACGAGTACGTGGTCGAGAAGGCGCCCTGGTCGATCGACGCGAAGCTCGGCCTGGCGGGCGCTTGCGCCATGGCCGGGGATATTGATCGGGCGGAGGGCCTCTACAGGGAAGTCCTCCAGGGCAACCCCAACGACCCGCAGGCCCTCAACGACCTGGCGTGGGTCCTGACGCGGTATCGCAAGCTGCACACCGCCGCCCTGAAGCTGGCCGAGGAAGGCCTGGCCATCGCCCCGACCAACCGGCACCTGCTGGACACCCGCGGGGAGATCCTCTCCAACCTCCCCGGGCGGCTGAACGATGCCAAGGCGGACTTCGAGAAGGTCTTGTCGATGGCCGGCGAAGGCAGCCGGGAAGAGGCCAAGGCCCTGCTCCAGTTGGGCAGGCTGCACGTGAAGCTCGACAACCTGCCCGAGGCCAAGCGCTGCCTGACCAAGGCCACCCGGATCGACGGGAAGCTGTCGGTCTTCACCGACGGGGAGCGCAAGGAGATCGCCTCCATCGTCGGCAACTGACCGAAGCGCTGACCGCCAGGACGTGATCGTGAGAACAGCTCTCGTTCCATCCCGTCGCGCCTGTGCGCATGCGAGCAGGTGCGCGCCGTCAGGACCGCTTCTTGGCGCCTTGGCCGCCTGGGCGGCGGTATCGGCCCTGGCGGCGGCCGGTGCCCGAGGCGGGACGATCTACGTCGACCAGCAGATCTCCCCGGCCTCCACGAGCCGGTACGATCCGGCCACACGATCGGCGGGGACGGGCGGGGAGACGGCCTTTAAGACGCTGGCGCGGGCCGCGGAGAAGGCGACCCCGGGGACGACCGTGCTGATCCGCGGCGGGACGTACTCCGAGCAGCTCAAGCCCGCTCATTCGGGGACGCCGGGCCGGCTGGTCACGTTCCGCAATTACGGCCAGGAGGCCGTCACGCTTTCGGGACAAGCCCTGGCCCCGGCCATCGACCTGTCCGGACGAAGCTACGTGGCGGTCGAGGGCCTGCGGATCGCGAACGTGACGATGTGGCTGTGGGCGGTGGATTCGCATCACAACCTGATCCGGGGCAACCAGTTCTCCTCCGCGATCCGCCCGGGCGGCGGGGCCAAGACGGGCGTGTTCTTCCAGCAGGCGACGTTCAATCGCATCCTGGACAACGTGATCGAGAACTGCACGTCGGACAACCTGACGCTGGTGCTTTCCGAGCGGAACCTGCTCGCCGGCAACACGCTGCGCAAGGCCGGCCACTCGCTGTGGAGCATCCGGGGCGGCAGCTTCAACGTCCTCCGCGACAACTTCTTCCACAACGAGCTCCAGAAGATCGGCGAGGTGTACGACTGCGACCGCGGGGATTTCCACCACGTCATCGACGCCTTCAACTGCACGCGACGCAACCTGATCGACCGGAACCGGTTCGCCCGCACCGCCCCCAGTCAGCGCTCCCCCTACGCCGGCATCCAATACGCCGGGCAGGACGGCATCATCCGGCGAAACCTCTTCTACAACACCGCCGGGCCGGGGCTGGACCTGACGCTGTACGGCAAGGAGGCCAACTACACCACGGGCAACCGCATCTACAACAACGTCTTCCACAGCTCCGACTTCGCCGGGCTGTCCCTGGCCGGGGCGACCGAGTTCACCTTCCGCGACAACGTCATCCTCAGCAACATCCTGGCCGGCTCGCGGTTCGTCCCCCACGACACGCGGTGGTCGTGGCATACCAAGGTCCTTGCCGGCAAGCCGGTCCAACTGCTGGCGGGCCGGCGGGACGGGTTCCTCTTCCGCGGCAACGACCTGTTCGGCGACGGCGACCCCGCCTACCTCCTCACCCTCGGCATCCGCAGCCCCCTGGAGCCGCCGCAGACGGTCGGGCAGATCCAGGCAAAGCACCCCCGGCTGTTCCAGGACAACACCACCGTGGAGGCGGGCTTCGTGGACCCGGCCAAAGGCGACTTCTCCCTCCGGCCCGGCAGCGCGATGATCGACAAGGGACAGTTCCTGACGCGGACGGTCGGCGGCGGCAGCGGCTCGTCGCTGCCGGTGGAGGACGCGTCGTACTTCTATGACGGCTACGGCATCGAAGGCGAGCAAGGCGACGTGATCCAACTGGCCGGGCAATCGCACACGGCCCGGGTCCGCAAGATCGACTACGACAGGAATGTCCTGCTCCTGGACCAGGCCCTCTCCTGGAAGGGCGGACAGGGGGTCGCCTTGCGATACGCCGGGACGGCCCCGGACGTGGGGGCGAAGGAGTTCGCCCCCGGGGGCAACGCCCCGCCGGTGGCCTCGTTCACCGCCCGCCCCGCCGCCGACACCCCGCTGTCGGTCCGCTTCGACGCGTCCGCCTCGGCCGACCCGGACGGCAAGGTGGCGGCGTACGAATGGCAGTTCGGCGACGGGCAGAAGGCCCGGTCCGACAGGCCAATCGCGGACCACACCTATGCCGCGGAGGGGGCATACCGGGCGGTCCTGACGGTCTTCGACGACAGGGCCACCCCGGCCTCCTCCGGCGCCGCCCTGGACCTCCACGTCGGCCATCCCCGGCTGGGGCCCGTCAAGCCGCTGCTGGACTTCGGGCCCACGGGGACGATTGAATCGATCGAGCTGACCAACGCCGGCACCGGCACGCTCGTCTGGCGGCTGGCGGACCTGCCGCCGTGGCTGTCCGCCGATCCGCCGTCCGACAGCTTCGTGCGATCCCAGCGGATTGAGCTGCGGGTCAACCGGGACGCGGCGCAGCGCGGCGTGCACTCGGCCAAGGTCCGCCTCGACGCCGGTGCGGCCGGGTCGGCCCGGATCGACGTGTGGATGCGCGTCCCGACGCTGCGGGCCGTCGAGCTGGTCCGCCCGGGCGACACCTGGCGATGCCTGAAGGGCACCGCCGCCCCACCGGCGGACTGGAACCAGGTGCGGTTCGACGACTCGAAATGGGCCTCCGGCCCGTCAGGGATCGGCTTCGGCGACCTGAAATACGGCCTGCGCCTCAACGATATGTGCGGCAACTACCTCACCTTCTACGCCCGCCGGACGTTCCGGGTGGCCGACCCCGCCGCCGTGGCCGAGCTGACGCTTCAGGTGCAGTACGACGACGGGTTTGTCGCGTACGTCAACGGCAAGGAGATCGCCCGCAGCGCCTCGATGGGCTCCAAGGGGACGCCGACCTCCTTCGACGCCCCCGCGCTGTCCAAGCACGACGAGGAGGACCCGGCCGAGACGCACACGGTCCGCCCGGCGCCGGGGCTGCTGGTGGCGGGCGAGAACGTCCTGGCCATCGAGGTGCATAACGAGTGGATCAAGGGCACGGACGCCGGCGTCGTTCCGCGCCTGACCGCGTCGATGATCCTCGACGAGAAGACCGCCGCCCGGGAGCGGATGCTGCGGGCGGCGGGCGTCGGCGGCGGGGGATGCCTCCTGGCGGCGCTGACCGGCTGGGGCCTGTGGAAGGTCGGGCCCAGGAAAAGGCTGTGGCCCGCCCTGGCCGCCGCCGTCCGGGGCGGAGCCAGGCAGGTCGTGGACTGGGCGCTGGTCGTGGCGGCCGGCGGGGCGATCGTCGTCCTGAGCCTGTGCCCGCCGGGGATGCTGAACACCCGTTGCGACGACAAGAAGCTGCACGCCCTCGCCTACGGCGTGCTGACGATGCTGCTGCTGCGGGCGATCACCGGCAACGGCGCGCTGGTGCGGTCGCTGACGGCGGCGGTCAAGGCGGTGGATCGGCGGGTGGGGCTGGTGAAGGTCTGCCTCGTGCTGGCGGCGGTGATGGTGGTGGGAACCGCGATCGAGTTCGTCCAGCCGATGTTCGGGCGCGACCGCAGCGTCCGGGACATCGCGGCCAACCTGGCCGGCGGATGCCTGGCCGTGCTGCTGTGGCAGGCGGGGCGGATGCTGCTGCGCCGGAGCGGCAAGCCCTGACCCACATGTCGGATTTCCGCAGGGAGCCTGAGGCATGAAGATCATCAACGTGGCCGGCGCCAGGCCGAATTTCATGAAGATCGCCGCCCTGATGGACGCGTTCGGGCGTTCGGAGGCGATCGAGCCGTTCCTGGTTCACACGGGCCAGCACTACGACGAGCGGATGAGCGACCTGTTTTTCCGCCAGTTGGACATTCCCGCCCCGGACGTGAACCTGGAGGTGGGCTCGGGCTCGCACGCGGTGCAGACGGCGGAGATCATGCGCCGTTTCGAGCCGGTGCTGCGGGAGCAGGCCCCCGACGCGGTGCTGGTGGTCGGCGACGTCAACAGCACCATCGCCTGCGGGCTGGTGGCGGTCAAGCTGGGCGTGACGCTCATCCACGTCGAGGCGGGCCTGCGGAGCTTCGACCGGACCATGCCCGAGGAGATCAACCGCATCGCCACCGACGCCATCAGCGACCTGCTGTTCTGCAGCGAGCCCAGCGGCGTGAAGAACCTCGCCGCCGAGGGCGTCGACGGCGGCCGGGTGTTCCTGGTCGGCAACGTGATGATCGACACGCTGCTGAAGAACAAGGCCAAGGCCGACGCCTCGACCATCCTGGACGATCTGGGCCTGACACCCGGCGGATACGCCGCCCTGACGCTGCACCGTCCCGCCAACGTCGACGACCCCACGGTGTTTGGCCGGATCCTCGATGCCCTCCAGGTCATTCAGAAAGACCTCCCGATCATCTTCCCCATCCACCCGCGCACGCGGAAGAACCTGGAAGAAACGGACCTGGGCCGGCGGGTGAAGGGCATGGCCGGCCTCCGGCTGATCGAACCGGCGGGGTACCTGGACTTTCTGAAGCTGATGTCCGAGGCGCGGATCGTCCTGACCGATTCGGGCGGCATCCAGGAGGAGACGACGATCCTCGGCGTGCCCTGCCTGACCCTGCGCGAGAACACCGAACGGCCCGTCACGTGCGAGGCGGGCACCAACCGGATCGTCGGCACGGATACCGGCAAGATCCTCGCCGCCTACCGCGATGCCGTCGCCGGCCGGCGCGGACCGGTGGAGCCCCCTCCCCTGTGGGACGGCCGGGCCGCCGAACGCATCGCGGACATCCTCACCGAACGACTCGCCTGACGCGGTTCAGGTTCCCGATTCCGAATCCCAGAACCCCAAGCACGCAGAAGTCCCGCTTGCGGTTTCGCGAAGCCCCACCCGGGCCGTAAGCGGGACCCCTCACCCGCTCCGCCCAGCAGCTCATGAATGATCCACCCCAACGCCGGCCTCGCGCCGGCGTTTTCATGCGCCCATGCAGGACGAGTCCCACCGCCTTGATGGGACCCGACTGGCGGATGTATCATCCGTACTGTACCGCACCGCTCGCACCGGGCCGTGTCAGGAGAGAAGCCATGCATCCCCGTTCCCGCACCTGGACGATCGTCACCTGCAGCGTTCTGACCCTTGCGGCCTCGGCCTGGGCCGGCGAGGTCAAGGGCCCCTGGGTCACCACCGACCGCACGGTCGACTGCTCCAGCTACGAGACCATCCTCCGGGACCTGTGCACCCCCGGCATGAGCGAGGAGGCCAAGGCCATCGCCCTGTACGAGTTCTACCGGCAGATGGTCTATCACTACCAGAACATCCCCGAGAGCCGCGACCCGGTCAAGTGCGTCAACGTCATCGGCAACACCCTGTGCGGCTCGCAGGCGACGTGCATGACCGCCCTGCTGGAGAAGGCCGGCATCAAGGCCCGCGTGGTCTCCA
>DASRZG010000366.1:0-2014 GCA_035686585.1 Phycisphaerae bacterium | reverse complement strand
CACGACACCCCCACGGCCGCGGAGGCGGCCGCCCCGCTGGTCGGTCCCACCACCGCCGTCGTCTCGATGCAGAACGGCTACGGCAACGTCGAGCACCTCGCCGATCGGTTCGGGACCGATCGCGTCCTGTGCGCGCGGGTCATCACGGGCTTTTCCATCCCCGAGCCGGGGCGGGTCGTGATCACCGTCCACGCCGACGCCATCCGCATCGGCTCGTTCTACCGCCCGCACCACCCCATGGCCGAGCGCCTGGCCGCCGCCATCGACGACGCCGGCCTGCCCGCCAAGGCCGCCGATGACGTCGAGGCCGTCCTCTGGGGCAAGATCCTCTACAACTGCGCCCTCAACCCGCTGGGCGCCATCCTGGGCGTCCATTACGGCGCCCTGGCCGATTCGCCCCAGACGCGGGCGATCATGGACGCGATCATCGACGAGGCCTTCGCCGTCATCGACGCCCACGGCTTCCGCTGCCTCTGGCCGTCGGCGGACGCCTTCCGCGAGGCCTTCTACGGCCGCCAGATCCCCCCCACCTACGACCACCGCCCCTCGATGCTCCAGGACCTGGCGGCCGGCCGGCGGACCGAGATCGACGCCCTCAACGGCGCCCTGGTCCGCCTGGCGGCCGAAAAAGACATCCCCGCCCCCATCAACCAGACCATCGTCCGCCTGGTGCATTTCCTCGAAGCACACGCCGCGCACTGACCGGCCCGCGGGCCGCCCGGTCATCGGCCAAGGAAAGGGTTGCTTCCGCCGCGAGACACGTTACCATTAGGTTGTCATCCGCGCGATGGGATCGATGCGGAACCGATCCCGCGGGCCTGGCTTCATCCATCCATTGCGGCAATTCGTCCTGGTCGTGCACACAGCGGAGTCCCCCGCTCCGGCCGGCGTTTTGCGGTTGTACGTGACTGCCCGAGCCGGCGACGGGGTCTTGGGGAGGAAACCGTCATGTCCGCATCCGCTTGCCGCATCGCTGCGCTCGTGTTGAGCCTGGTCTGTCTTCCGTTACAGCCCGCCGCCGGCCAGACAGCCCCGGGTTCCGTCCCCGTCCCGAGATCCGAGCCCTACCGCTACGCGTCCCTCCGGGAGCTGTCAAACGAGCAGATCGTCCGGTACATGGGGCAAGGCAGGATGATGTGGGAGCTGGAGCAGCAGGCCATCCCCAAGACGACCACCCCGACGGGGTTCTGGTCCGACCCAGCCAAGGCCGCGGCGCTGTCTCTGGCCGATGCCAACCGAACGGACCGCCATCGCCAGAGGTACCGCCTGGGCATCGACGACCGGGACGGCGCGGCCCCGCCGAAGGCCTGCACCATCGCGTATTCGAGCCTGCCGAGGCACGGCTGGGCGGGTGACGACCTTTACGTCCTGTTCGCCAGCCCGGAGGGATCATGGCTTGCCTACGCCGCCGACCAGGACCGGGGCTGGTTCGAGCCGGTGCTGGCCCAGACCCGGTGTGACGTGGGTTTCTGCGAGATGGAGTACGAGACCGCGCGGCACGTCGCCGACGTTATCTGGTGGTTGAGCCGCCTGCGCACGTACGGGGACCTGCGGACCATGTCCGGCAGTCCCAGGTACTTCTGCGTCGGAAGCTCAGCCGACGCCCGGGGCGCGCTAGTCGTTACAGCCGGCGAGGAAACGGTCGTCGAGGTGCTCGACAATGTCTGGTACGATGGCGTGCCGTGCACGTGGAGCGGGGAGTATCGCCCGTCGGTCCTGCTGAACCTCACCGGCCATCTGATGACGTCCGCCCTGCCTGAGCACTTGGGCGGCAAGGGGCTTGGGGAGGAAATGGAGCACCCCTCGGACCGGCTGCCTCCGGAGCCTGGGGCCCGGGTGAAGCTGGACTACACCAAGCCGGAGACGGACCGGATCCACCATGCCGTCGGGCGCATATTGGAGCAGGTCGCGCGGGACCCGGGGAGGGTCCCCTGGCCGATCGCCCGGGAGGCGGCCCGGGCGGCGGGTGATTTCGCCTTCGCCGATCATGCCCCGCTTCTGCGCCGCATCCTGG
>DASRZG010000365.1:0-4616 GCA_035686585.1 Phycisphaerae bacterium | reverse complement strand
GACGGCTTGGCGGACCAGCCGCCGGCGTCGATCGCGCCAACCAGCCCGGCCGAGAGGCTCCGCGTCGACCAGCGACAGGAGTGGGGCCTGCCGGGCAAGCCCGTCCCCGCGGCCATGGCGCCGGTATGGGTGACCGTGGCCGTCCCGCCCGATGCCGCCCCGGGCCTGTACCGCGGCGAGTTGACTATCCGCGCCAATGGGGTCGGGCCCGTGGCCGTGCCGGTCGTGCTGGAGGTGTTCGGCTGGACGCTGCCGCCCGTGGCGGACTACGCCTCCGAGTTTTCCGTCTACCAGTCCCCGGACACGCTGGCGGCGCAGTACGAGGTCCCGCTGTGGTCGGACCGGCACTGGGCGCTGATCGAGCGGTCGGTCCGGCTGATCGGCGAGGCGTCCAATCATACGATCATCCTGCCGCTGCTGAGCAAGGAGCAGGTGGGCAACGAGCAATCGTACGTCCGCTGGGTCCGCCAGGACGACGGGTCATTCGACTACGACACCTCGGTGATGGACCGGTACGTGGACCTGTACCTGAAGCATCACGATTGCCGGCGGATCAAGGCGGTCTGCCTGATCGTCTGGGGCAACGCCGGCGTGGCCAAGGGCAACCCCTACGAGAAGGACAAGTACGACGCGCGCGGCGTGCCGAAGGAGACCCGCGGGGCGTTCACGGTGACCGCGGAGGGCCCGGACGGCGCACCGGCCGACATGGCCCTGCCGGCGGTGGGAACGGAGGCCTACGAGGCGTTCTGGCGGCCCGTCCTGGTGAAGGTGCGGCAGAGGCTCACCGCCCGCGGGCTCGCCGACCGGATCCTGCTGGGCATGCCCGCCGATCCGACCCCCTCGGCGGTGGCGGTGGCGGCGTTTCATCGCATCCTGCCGGAGGCGGGCTGGTTCGTCGGCAATCACCCGGGTCGGACGCAGATCGGCTACGACGCCGCCGACCGAGGCAAGAACGTTCCCGTCAGCCACGTCGAGCGGGTCTACACCGGCGAGTTGCCCGACCCGGCCGTCAAGCGCCAGTTCGGCTGGCAGCGCCAGCAGATGGCCCTGGCGTTCAATCGGTACGGGTTCGGGCCGCTTTGCCTGTATCCCACCCCGTCGGTGTGGGCGTTCCGCATCCTGATGGAGGCCGACCTGGCCAGCGGCCACCGAGGGGCGGGGCGGATCGGGGCCGACTACTGGCCCATGGAAGGCGGCAGCAACAACAGCGGAGGCGGCGGCACGTTCTACGCCCGCTATCCCGCCTCCGCCACCGGCCAGACCGGCATGGGCGCCAACTGCCGCGCCCTGCTGGCGGCCGCCCCCGACGGGCCCGTCACCTCCGCGCGCTTCGAGAACGTCCGCGAGGGCATCCAGAACGCCGAGGCCGTCGTCTTCATCCAAAAGGCCCTGCTGGCCGGGGAGGTCCCCGAGGCCCTGGCCGGACGCGCCTGGGCCGTCCTCGACGCCCGCACCCAGGCCATGCGCTCCCACGAGATCGGCACCGGCCGCTCCGGCTGGCAGGGCCGCGACCGCGCCCTGTACGCCCTCGCCGCCGAAGTGGCCCAGGCCGCCGATGAATAGTGTTTGCAGCTTCCTCGGTCCCTCGGGTGCCCCGGACAAGCCGTCTTTTGCCTTGTCCGGCGTGCCACCGTGGCGGAAAGGCGCCGGACAAGCTCCGCTTGTCCGGGGCACCCCGGTTTTCGAGGCAGCTTACGGCTCGATGGTGTTGCGGCTGGTCGGTCCGGCCCGCCCCGCATCTTCGGCTCTCGGCCGTATCGGTGGCGGCGGGCCGATCCTGTCGCTCAACAGTGCCAGCAGGACCATGGCCGTTCCGTATTCGCGGCTGCGGGGGAACACCCGGTCGTTCCATGTGCCGTCCGGATCGCGGGTGCGCAGGATGAGCTCGAACAGCCGATGCCGCTCCCTGGCCCGGACCGGCTCGGGCAGGAGTTCGATCGCCTGTGCGGCATAGCGGTGCCCGTAGTAGAAGTAGTACGGGGCGATGAGGTACGGGCCTTCGTGCGTCCCGGGCTTCTTCCTGCGCTTCTCGAGCTCGTCCCAATGGGTATGGAATGCCTCCAGCGCCCCTTGGATCCTCTTCGTCGAGCCGGCACCGAGCAGATACAGCATCGTCTCGCATACGGCGGACCGCGCCGCCGAGCCGGGCAAGAGATCCTGGGCCGGGCGGGCCTTGGCCGGCCGGTTCCTCCCGAAGTAGCAGAACGCGCCGTCGGCGATCCTGCTCGCCGTCAGGGCCGCCCGGGCGCGGGCGAACACCGCTGGCGGGATCTTCTGCCCCCGGGCGTTCGCCCACAGAAGGGCCTGCACCACCGAGGACGTCACGAAGGAGGCGTGGACGGGCCGCCCCTGGTAGTTCCACCCGCCGTCGGTCATCTGCTCAAACGCGAGCGACTTGACGAGCCGTGGGATCCACTCGTCCACGAGAGTCTGCTCGTCTCCGGCCGCCTCTTTCGCCTGTACGTGGCACAGCAGCAGCAGCGCATAGGCCTGGCCCAGCACCCGCATGTCGTACCGGAGCTCTTTGGCCGGGGTCATCTGAGGATGGTCGAGGTGGCCCAGGACGAACTTCAACCCGGCCCGGAACGCCGCCTGAGGCTTCGGGTCCTTCCCGTCCGCCCCGTAGAGCAAGGCCAGACAGACGATGCTCGTGCCGCCCACCTGGTAGGGAACCGGGATCTTCCCCTCGATGCGGTAGCGACCCTCGTAAGGCCACTTCCCGCCCTCTTCCTGCATGGCGACGAGCTTATCGACGCATTCGGCAATCACGACAGCCTTGTCCGGAGCCGCCTTCGACTGCGGTCCGACGCACGCCACGCCGGTCAGCGCAAGGACCATCCCGAGCAAGGGCAGGCAGTTCCCGATCACGGCCATAGCCGGAATGTACCCGGCAGCACGCTCTGGCTCAAGCGAAGCTTTGCGAAGCCGGGTGCCTCTGAGTCGAGTACAATCACCGTCGTGGATGTCCTGAAGCGAGTGGTGCGAGCGGTGGTGTTCGGCGCGGTCGGCGCCGGTGTGGGGGGTGTGGGGGCGTGGATGTTCTTCGCCATCTGGACGTCGGTGTTCGGGGGCGTTCCGCTGAAGTACGCCTGGCAGCGCGTGGGCGAACAGCCTTCGACGAACCTGCTGGGCGTGTCGTTTGTGGCGGCCGGTGTGCTGCTGGGATTGGCGATCGGCGTGGCCCGCGGCGCCCGGGACCGGCGAGATTCTTCTTGAACGCGGGCCCGCGAGGCGCAGAATTCATTGCTTACAGTGGTCCATGAAGTGGTGGCTGGGCGAGACCTCGAAGAGATGCGGACCAACGACCTTCCCGCGGAGACGCTTTCGGCGCTGTTGGACGCGCTGGTGGCGGTGAATGGGGCCGGGGCATTGGAGGAGACGTTCGGCGCGATCGCGCGGGCGGCGGCGGCGGTGCTTCGTGCGGAGGCGTCGAGCGTGATCCTGGCGGACCGTGCCCGGAACAAGCAGGTGTTCGTGGCGGTGGTGGGGGACCGGGCGGACCAGTTGATGGGGCTGGAGTACGAGATGGGGGCGGGCCTGAGCGGCAAGGCGATGTCGGCGCGCCGCCCGCTGGTGGTGGACGACGTGGCCAGCGACAAGGCCCACTACAGCGAGATCGACCACACCATCGCGTTCAAGACGCGGAGCCTGATCGCGGCGCCGCTGATGCACGACGGGGAGGTGCTGGGCGTGGTGGAGGTGCTCAACCCGGTCGACGCGGATCGTTTCAGCGGGCGGGACGTGCAGTTGGCGGAGATCTTCGCGAACCTGGCGGCGGTGGCGTTCGCCAACGCCCGGCGGCTGGAGCGGGTCTCGCGGGAGAACGCCGGGCTGCGGCAGGCGATGCGGGGCAGGGGGCGGATGATCGGCGACTCGCCGGCGATGAAGGAGGTCTTCGACCTGATCGCCCGCGTGACGGGGGCGAACGCGTCGGTGCTGCTGCTGGGCGAATCGGGCGTGGGCAAGGAACTGGCGGCGTGGATGATCCACGACAAGAGCCCGCGGGCCCAGCGGGCGTTCATCCCGGTCAACTGCGCCGCCCTGCCGGAGACGCTGCTGGAGAGCGAGTTGTTCGGGCACGAGGCCGGGGCCTTCACCGGCGCCACGGGCCGGAGGCTCGGGCGGTTCGAGCTGGCCGACGGCGGGACGATCTTCCTGGACGAGATCGGGGAGGTGTCGCCGGCCGTGCAGGTCAAGCTGCTGCGGGTGCTTCAGGAACGGGAGTTCGTCCGCGTGGGCGGGACGCGGACCGTCGGCTGCGACGTCCGCGTGATCGCCGCCTCCAACCGCGACCTGGAGGCCCTGAAGAACGCGGGGCGGTTCCGCGAGGACCTGTACTATCGCCTGAACGTCTTCCCGATCACGATCCCCCCGCTGCGGGGCAGGCCGGAGGACATCCCGGCGCTGGTGGAGCACTTCCTGGCGGTGCTGTCGGAGGAGCTGAAGATCAACCGGCCGGAGCTGACCACCGAGGCGGCGGCGGCCTTGGCGGCGTATCACTACCCGGGCAACATCCGGGAGCTGCGGAACATCCTGGAGCGAGCGTGCCTGCTGGCGGACGGCGGGGTGATCGAGCCGGGGCACCTGTCGCTGGAGAGGCCCACGGGCGAGGACGA
>DASRZG010000364.1:0-11069 GCA_035686585.1 Phycisphaerae bacterium | reverse complement strand
GGGGCGTGCTCGATCGAGATGAACCGGTCCCATCCGCGCTGACCGTTCAGGTGCTCGCGAATGGCCGATTCGTCGCCGATCAGGACAATCTCGTCATCCTTGTCAAGCAGGTCCCGCGCCCCCAACGCGCCCAATACGGGCTGCGCCGGGGCGAAATCCCCGCCCATGGCATCCACGCCAAGGCGCATAGACTATTCCTCTTTCTCAATCTCCAGGCTCAGCCCCGGACGGACATACCCGCAGTTCGCGCACGCCGCGTGAGGCAGCTTCGGCGAATTGCACCGCGGACAGTCCACGACGTTGACCGCGGCCATGGCGTTGTGCGACCGCCGACTCCGCGTGCGGGACCGACTCAGCTTCTGTGATGGCAGCATCTTTTGCCTCTTCCTTCTTCACCACGCCCGCCGACACCGCCGGCCGGGCAACAAACTCCGCAAGAAACTAAAGAGCGTCCGGCCCGATGTCAAACCAAAAACGCTCTACATGTAACCCATTAGCATCCAAGGAAATAAGTAAACACCTCGGAAGGCGACTCAGGGGGCTATCCCCAGCCTGCCGGCAATCCAGTCCCGGCCCGCCTCCAGGGCCTCCCCCAGCCGAGCGGGGTCCTTCCCCCCCGCTTGCGCCATCGTCGGCTTGCCGCCTCCCCTGCCGCCGACGACCTTGGCCGCGGCGTCCACCCACTCCCCGGCCGTGGCCTTGCCGGCCTTGACCAGCTCTTCCGACACCATCGCGATCAGCGTCACCTTCTTCTCGTCGGCGGCCCCGATCAGCATCGCCACCGCGCCCTTCTGACGCTGCCGGTCGCAGATCGTCCGCATCGCCGCCGGGTCGGGCACGTCGCAGACGCCCACAACCACCTTGCCCTCGGTGGTTTGCAGGACGTGCTCCGCGCGGAAGCCCTCCGCGCCGCCGCCGGCGGCGGGACGCTTGCGGAGCTTCTTGATCTCCTGCTGCATCGCCTCGACGCGCTCGCCGATCTGCTCCACCGGCACCCGAAGTACCGACGCCGCCGACCGGGCGGCCGCGTCGAGCCGCTGCACGTATTCTACCGCCCCCGTGCCTGTCACGGCCGTGATCCGCCGCACGCCGCGGGCGACCGATTCCTCCGAGACGATCTTGAACAGGCCCACCTGCCCGGTCCGGTCCAGGTGCGTCCCGCCGCAGAACTCGATCAGCGACGATTCGTCCCCCTCGGCCACCGGGTCGGCCACGCCCACGCTGACCACGCGGACCGGGTCGGGATACTTCTCGCCAAAGACCGCCCGGACGCCGGCGATCCGCCGCGCCTCCGCCAGCGGCACCCAGTTGACGTACACCGGCTCGTCGGCCAGCACCCGCGCGTTGACCAGCTTCTCCACCTCGGCGAGCTGCTCGGCCGTCACCGCGTGCGGGTGGGTAAAGTCGAACCGCAGCCGCTCCGGGTCCACCACGCTGCCCGCCTGGTCCACCTGCCCGCCCAGCACCTTCCGCAGCGCCCAGTTCAGCAGGTGCGTGCCGGTGTGGTTGCGGCGGATGTCCATGCGGGCCGGGGAGACCTCGGCCGTCACCGTCTGACCGGCCTTCAGCGCGCCCTGCTCTACCGCGCCCACGTGCAGTACGCAATGCCCGGCCGCCTGGGCGCCGCGGACGGCGAACGCTCCGCCGTCCCACCGCAACAGGCCGCAGTCGCCCACCTGCCCGCCCGATTCGGCGTAGAAGTTGGTCCGGTCCAGCACCACCGCCGCCTCGGCGCCGGGGGCCAGCTCGCCGGAGGTGACGAACTCCTCACCGACCACCCAGCCCAGAACCTTCGCCTCGGCCGCCGCCGGGGCGTACTTGGCCGAATCGTCCGTCTCGGGCAGCCCCGTGATGGATGCCGCCTGGAACGCCCCGCCGCCGGCGGCGGAGATCTCCCGGTGCTGGGCCATCTCGCGCTCGTAGCCGTCCATGTCGACGGCCAGATCCCTCTCGGCCGCCATCAGTTGCGTCAGGTCGATCGGGAAGCCGTAGGTGGCGTACAGCTCGAACGCCACCTCGCCGCGGATGACCCTGTGGGCCTTGTCGGCGGCGCGGGCGAACAGGGCCAGCCCACGGTCCAGCGTGCGGTTGAAGGATTCCTCCTCCTCGCGGATGGCGGTGGCGACGGGCTCGGCCCGCTGGGCGACCTCGGGGAACGCCCTGCCCATCTGGGCGGCCAGGACCGGGACCAGCCCGAACAGGAACGGGTCGTGCTCGCCCAGCTTCCGCCCGAAGCGGGCGGCCCGGCGGAGGATCCGCCGGATGACGTAGCCCCTGCCCTCGTTGCTCGGCAGGACACCGTCGGCGATGGCGAAGGTGCACGCCCGGGCGTGATCGGCCACCACCCGCAAGGCCACGTCGGTGGCCCGGGCGTCGCCGTAGCGGATGCCGGACCGCTCGGTCAGCCAGTTCATCAGCGGGGCGAAGACGTCCGTGGCGTAGTTGTCGGCCTCACCGACCATGACCTTGCAGACCCGTTCGAAGCCCATGCCCGTGTCGACGTGCCGCGCCGGCAGCGGCTCGAGGACGTTCCCTTCGAGGCGGTTGAACTGGATGAACACGAGGTTCCACAGCTCGATGAACCGCTCGCAGTTGTCGACGTTGACGGCGCAGGCGGCGCCCGGGTGGCGCGAGCCGTCGCAGACGCGGGCGCCCAAGTCGATGTGGATCTCCGAGTCGGGCCCGCACGGGCCGGTCTCGCCCATCTCCCAGAGGTTGGCCTTGGCCCCGAAGGTCAGGACGCGCTCGGCCGGCAGGTCGGTGACCTTGGGCCACAGCGTCCGGGATTCCTCGTCCGGCTCCAGGCCCAGGGCCTCGTCGCCGCCGAAGACGGTCGCGTACAGCCGCGACTTGTCCACGCCCCAGACCTTGGTGAGCAGCTCCCACGCCCACTCGATGGCCTCGGCCTTGAAGTAGTCGCCGAACGACCAGTTGCCCAGCATCTCGAAGAAGGTGTGGTGGTAGGTGTCGTGGCCGACGTCTTCGAGGTCGTTGTGCTTGCCGCCGGCGCGGATGCACTTCTGGGAGTTGACCGCCCGGGTGTACGGGCGGGTCCCGGTGCCCAGGAAGACGTCCTTGAACTGGTTCATCTCGGCGTTGGTGAACAGCAGCGTCGGGTCGTCCGCCGGCAGCAGGGACGCCGAAGGCAGGCGCGTGTGTCCGCGTTCGGCGAAGAACTGCATGAACTCGTTTCGTATTGCCTCAGGGCAGGTGCTCATCGCATGGTTCCGCACTGGCAAGCCGAATATCGGCATCCGGGCCGATGGGTAAACAGGGCATTTTAGCGGAACACCCCGCCGCCCGGTAAACCTTTTGGCGGCAATCTGCGCGCAGCGCGGCGGCGCACCGTTGGGGAGGGGGACGTGACCCCCGGCCACGAGGGCCGGGGGCGAAATAGAGCGACGGCGCCCGGGGGCGACATGGAGCGGCCCTGCGCGGAGGGGGCCCACCCGTTGCCCCACCCCGGGTGGCAACCTCAAGCCGTCGTTCGGCTTGAGGGTGTGGGAATTCGGACGGGACCCGGGGTGGGTAATTGTCTGCCAAGGCAAGTCCGCCCAGCGGCATCCACGGGGGCTCCTTCCTCGGGCGGAGGATGCCTGCGGTGCCCTCCCCGCGGCTCTCTCAACCGCATTGGCGCTTTGCGGAGAGCCGAGAACGGGACATTGCATTCCGATCCGGGCACGATTACCCTGAAGCGCGTGTCGCGAGTCTCGGACGTCGCGGGCATTGGGGAACCAATATGGGCTGGGACGTCGCACTGCTGGCCGCAGGGATTCCCGTCCTGCAACTGAGGGACCGGTTCCTTCCGTTGTGGTCAAAGCATGAGCTGGTCGGGGAAGTCGCCAACCTTCCTGACTTCGACGCCCTTTGTCGGTGGAGAGAGGAGAACGAGGTTTTCGTCTCGGCGGCGGATTGGACAAAGGACAGACCGGGCACCGAGGTGAAGGGGATCTACTCCGATGGCAAGTGGTCCGTCCTCGTGGACTTCTCATACTGCATATGTGCCGATACGGGCCAGATTGCCGAACTGAGCATGTTGGCCGGTGCGGTGATCGTGCTGACGGTCGGCATGCATGGCGGAGTGGCTGCGCTGGATGCTTACGACCAAGGGCGTTCGATACGTAGCATTGCCCAGATTGGCGGGCAGCTGACCACCGAAGGCGAGCCCCTGCCGAATGAGCATGGGATCGATCTCGATTCCTTCTATCTGGCCGGCGCCGACGCCCTCTGGCGTTCGTTCGGGCTTCACTCGGTTTTGGACCAGCCTCCCCCTGGGCCAATGGCAGCCATCTGCGTCAGTGACCGCACCGATTACGGGGTTGGAGCGGACAGGGACGACTGAGGTTCTCGACGGTCGTTTCCGCTTCTCTGCCAGCCACGCATCCTCCCCCGACGGCCTGCCAAGAAGTCCAAGCCCCAGGAACAACGCCCCTCAACCGGGTTCCCGAGGCGGCTTTCACGAAACGGTAATACTGGGATTACTGGTAATACTGGGTTTCCGCAGCTGTTTACAGGTTCTCCGCGTCAACGGGGCGGAATGTTCACAGTGGCTTATGCAAACAGGGCTTATATGGAATTCGGTGGTGTTTACATTTGGGGGTTTTGTAAACACCCCCTCCAACCCCCGGCCACGAGGGCCGGGGGCGAAATAGGATATGTGGGGCGCGATGGAGGCTTCGACCCCATCGGCTCAGCGGGGTTCCCACAGGTGGACGTAGAGGCTGTCCTTCCAGCCGTGGGAGATGATGCCCAGGCGGCCGGTGGGCAGTTGGATGATCTGCGTGCCGTCGTGGTGCTCGAAGCGGTCGTCGAGCTGGTAGCGTTTCCAGGTGAGCCCGGCTGGGTCGGCTCTTTTGTAGACGAACAGGCGGCAGCGGTTGCGGTAGGGGTAGAAGGGGTCGTGCTCGCCGGCGATGATCTCGGGTTGCCCGTCGCCGTCGATGTCGGCCACGCCGATGGAGTGGGCGCAGCGGACGCGGTCGATCACGTGCATCGGCCAGGGGGTGTCGCGCGGGTCGGCGGGACACTCGAACCACGCCAGCAGGCTGAAGGGAACGTGCTTGCTGGGATAGTCCATCGCCTCCTGCCCCAGGACCACGTCGGCCCGGCCGTTGCCGGCGATGTCGCCGACGCCCACGCGGGCGGGATAGAAGGACGCGTCCCGCACGATCCGATGCACCCGGAAGCTGCCGTCGCCGAGGTTCTCCAGCCAGTCGGCGCCGGCGACCAGGTCGCACCGGCCGCTGCCGGTGATGTCGCAGGGGACGATCTGCTCGCCGTAGCGGATGGGGGCCAGCGTCCGCCGCGGCCAGGGCCCGGAGGCGGGGTCGTCGGGGACCTCGAACAGGTCGGGATAGTGCTCCCCGCCATCGGGGCTGGAGTGGGCGCTGTGGTAGGCGGTCACCAGGGCGAGCTTCCCGCCCGGCAGCAGCGGCGCCACGCATGAGCCGTGCGGCCAGTCGCCGACGCCGTCGCCGATGGGGTGCTCGGCCCATTTCCCCGCCGCCGGATCGATCGCCTTCAGCCAGACGAGCCTGCTGGAAAGGCTCCCGTAGCCGCCGCTGCTGCCGGGGGCGGGCTTGAGGCCGATCAGCTCCACCCGTCCATCGCCGTCGATGTCGTGGGCGTTGATGACCTGGCAGACGCCGGGGATCTCGAACCGCTGCCAGTCCCCGGCGCGATACCACCACCGCCCGCAGACCACGTCCTGCGTCCCGTCGCCGGTGACGTCGGCGGCCAGGATGTCGGTGCCGGTGTCGGGCTTGTCGCGGTCGATGAAGCGGTGGCGGTAGCCTGCGATGGGCGAGGGAACGGCGGGCTTCTTCCAGATCTGCACGCGCGGCACGCGCCATTCCTTGCCGACGATCTCAAGCTGCCCGTCGCCGTCGACGTCCACGACGGTGGCCTCGTGGGTGCCCTGGCCCTGATCCAGCAGCGTCCGCTGCCAGCTCTGCCCGCGGTCGGCGGTGGCGTACTCGATCAGCCGGGCGTCGTAGTTGTACGGCGCGTTCCAGCCCCCGCCGGCCATCTCGGCCACGAAGATCTTCACCGCCTCGCCCTCGCGGCGGACGTGCAGCGAGTGGGCGTAGACGAGCCCTCGCTCCAGCCGGAGCTCGACCCACGGATCATCGGGCCGGTCGGCCAGGCGGTTCTCGAACCAGGAGAGCTGTCCCTCGAAGTACTCCGAGTCGACGATCACGATGTCGGGCCGGCCCGTGCCGGTGATGTCGATGAGGCGCACGCGGTTCATCTCCCGGTGGGCGGGGGCGAAGACCGTCCGCCGCCACGGGCCTGCCAAGGCCCCGCCGGCCGGGGGGAAGTAGACGCAGGGCCCCGAGACGATCTCGATACGACCGTCGCCGTCGAGGTCTGCGGCGGCGAGGCCCTCTTCCTTGCAGCCGCGCTGCACCGTGTAGCGCTGCCAGGGCGCCCGCGGGTCGTCGCCGCGATGATAGATGAACACGCCGGCCGGGCCCTCGCCGCCGTAGGCCCCGGCGATCACCTCGTTCCGCCCGTCGCCGTCGATATCGACAACCAGCACGTCGTGCGAGCCGCCCGTGGGGGCGGCGTCGATGGCGAATCGCCGCCAGGGGGCGTGCAGATCGGCGGGATCGGGCTTGTACCAGCCGATGGCGTAGGTCCGTTTGGCCGGGTCGCCGTGCTGCTCGCCGGCGACCACCTCCAGCCGCCCGTCGCCGTCCACGTCGCCGATGGTCAGCCCCACGTGGAAGCTGCCCTCGGTCACCACGCCGCGGTCTCCGGTGGCGGGCCGGTACCACAGCAGCGCCCCCTCCCCGGCCGTGAAGACCTCGATGTTCCCGTCGCCATCCACGTCGCCGGCGGCCAGGCTGCCCAGGCCGAACTGACCCGCCACCGGCGGCGCGCCGTCGATGATCGTCATTTCCCACGGATCGCTGATGCAACGCATAGGCGTGTCCTTTCGTCCGTATCCCGGGCCGTTGCCGGCAGGACACAGACACTACCCCAGCCCGCGGCCAGACCCAAGGGCCGTTTCCATTGGACGACGGCCCCGACGGGGCGGGCCTGTCCGGAGCGCCCGAGGCAGTGTTCCGGCCTATCCCAGCCCCGGCAGGGTCTCGGCGATCCGGCGGGCGTCGGCGCCCGTCACCCCGGCCTGGGCGGCGTGGTCGGTCCAGCGGCTGACGGCGGCCTGGACTTCGTCGATGATGGCGGCGGCTTCCCGTTTGGACACGTCCGCCTGCTCCGCCAGCCGGAGCATGTGCGAGCGGCCGGGACTTCGGCCCTCGCCGGCGACCGTCATAGTGTGCTCGCCCCCGGGGCCGGGTGTGTACAGCAGGTCGTACGCGGGCGTGAGGGTCCAGTCGCCGGTGGCGTCGTCCAGCAGGAAGGCGAAGTTCTTCACGTGGTCGTCGCGGTTGTGGCCAAGCACGTTGAATACCATGCGGCGGAAGGCGCGCAGGACCTCTTGATGATCCCGCGTCAGCAGGCTGGTGGCCTTGAGCAGGTCGGCATAGTCGGCGGAGGGGATGCGGAAGTTCGAGTGAATCAGGCCGCCGAAGGAATGGACGTGATAGCGCCGGTTGCCGTCCTGGGGTGAGTTCGCCGAGCCGCCGCGGTCGAACCGCCTGGTGCCGAAGAAGCGGTCGCCCTCGGCCGTCCGGAACAGGCGCGTCGGCGGCATGTCGATTCCCGCGTCCCGGGCCATAAGGGAGTAGGCGTATTCGATGGCGCCGGCATCGGCCCCGCCGGTCTGGGCGGCGAACTTGACGATCCAGTGCTCGAAGCCTTCGGGCAGGTCGTCCTCGCCGCTGCGCACACGGCCGGTTTCGGGATCGAAGCCAACGAGCACCTTGGGCCGGGCGCCGCTGGGGGAGCCGCCGGCGCGAAGGAGCTCAGGCAGCACATCGACGGCCGAGCCGGAGAGGATCTCCTGCGACTGACGGGCCAGTTCGTGGAGGTCGAAGACACTGGCGTCGACCTTCTCGCCGTCAGCCGGCGGGTGGTACGTCAACGCCCCCATCGTCCGCGTGCCCAGCCAGGACAGGCGGTCCAGCGGGCTGATCTCGGGGAGGTTCCGGCCGAGGGCGTGAAAGTGGCGGTCCATCAGGAGCAGGCCCCAGCCGTCCGGAAGGGAGTCATCGAACAGCCCCGGCAGCGGCCCGAACCGGTGGTCCTGATGCTCGAACAGGCCGGGCTCGAACGGCAGCCGGAACGGCGAGAGGTTCAGGCCGGTTGCGAGATAGTCGGGCGCATACTCGAAGTACACCCTCCCGCGATCCTCGGCCAGCGTGCCGACGGGCAGCCCCTCGCCCGTGCGGCGGGTGAAGCGGACGTCGAGCCTCTTCATATCCGCCCCCGCTTGGGCGTGGGCCTGGCGGTGCGCTGCTCAAGCTCCTCGATGCTCCGGGCGGGCGGCGGCTGGAAGAGCTGATCGAATTCCTCCAGCCGGGCCAAGGCGTGGGCGACCTTCAGGACCAGTTCCAGGGAGGCCCTGCCGGTGGTCTCAAACCGCCGGTACGATGCGGCCGTCACGCCGGCACGCCTTGAGAGCGTGTCCTGCGTCCACCCCTTGAGCAACCGCAGCGCCTTGACGCGCTGAGCCAGGACCATGGCCATCTCGGCGGGGCTGGTCAATGTCAGCTTGGCGGAGTCCATAGCGAAACCGTGCCGGAGTCGAATGCTACCACCAACATTTTACCGCTATCGGCCAAGTCAGGCAGAATATCGACAATATATTAGCGGTTGCTTGGCCAGGGAACATCGACTGAGGGACAAGAGCGGAGGCGGTCCTGGGGAAGTTGGCACTGCCCTTCTGTCCCAGAGGTTACGCCAAGACCTTACTATCCGGCTGGCGGGAAAGCGTGCCGGCAGGGATCGGCCGGCGCGGCCTGCTCGGCGGCGGAGGGCCGGACGGATCCGTTGGTGCGGTGGTCGGTGCGAGCTGGCCCCCCGACTTGGCCGGGCTGTCCGCCGTCGTTGGCGTCGCCGGCGTGGAGGACGGGACGATGGTCAGGTCCTTGCGGATGATGAGATCGCTCAGTTGGCCCGGCTTGACCAGCTTGCCTTCGCCGTCGTAGCAGTCGGGGTTGTAGGCGTTCGGGTGGAGGGAAGGTCGGCCGTTCTTCCTGCCGCCGACGTTGTCGGACCATTCCTTCAGCACGGTGGACCAGGTTCGGCAGTGGATGTCGCCGGTGTCGGCGTCGAACTCCAGCGTCCGCAGCCAGCCCGCGCCGTTGCGGTACTTGCCGCTGCCGTCGCCGTCCGTCGAAAGCCGCCGGTGGGTGCGGTCGAAGAGCATCAGGATCACGCCCTTGCCGTTGGCGTTCTTCTCGATCCTGGTGGCCTGCCCGCCCGTGTGGCCGCAGAGCACCAGGAAGATCTGGTCGTGCTTGCCGATGAACTTGTCCCACATCTCCTTTCCGCTGTTGCCGGGGATCTGGTAGCGCCCCCCGTTGGGCCAGCGGAGGCCGCGGTTGACCTCGCAGAAGTAGCGGCCCGCCCTGGCGCGGTCCAGGAACGATCCGCCGTCCCACAGGGCGTGCGTGGTGACGATGGTCTTGACGCCCGGATGGGCGGCGATGACGGAATCGGCCCAGGCCAGCTCCCCGTCTGGCGCGCCGCAGGAAAGGCTGATGTGCAGGTAGCTCCGCCCGCCGGCCTGGAAGGTTTGATACGTGCTCAACCCGGCCCCCGCGCGGACCAGCGCGGGGGCGCCGGGGATCGTGTTGGCGTAGGTGTGCGAGAAGCCGGCATCCGATCCGCCGAACCATTTCTGGGCGCCGTAGCGGCTTGGGCCGAAGTACTTGCTCCAGATGCGGCTGCCGTAGTGGGTGTTCTGGTTGAGCTTGAAGTCGTTCATGAGCCAGCACTTGGCGTCGAAGTCGTGGTTGCCGATGGACAGGCAGTACGGCACCAGGGCCGGATTGGCCGGATCGTTGCCGACGTGCAGGCGGTTCCAGGCGGCCTGGGCGACCTTGTACTCGGTCACGTCCTTGGAGAGCACATTCTGCACGACGTCGCCCACCTGGCTGACGAAGACGATGTTCAGGGGCTTGATATGGTCGGCGATCCACTGGACGTGTTCGTTATACCGGTTGGGCCAGTTGACGTTGGAGGCCGGGGGGTTGGCGTGGTCGGCGTAGCCCTGTGTGTCGGGGACGACGACGACGGTGAACTTGCCCCCCGTCCCGGCCGCCGCCGACGGCGAGCCGATCAGCATCGCCGCCAGCGAAAACAGGATCAGGGACAAAGGGGACAGCAGGTTGGTTTTCCGCTCGGGCATGTCCATTTCATTGCCACTGGCCAACAGGCCGTCGCAACGACGTCAGCACGGTACAGCGGAGCGGGGGCGGTGTCAATGGTCCGGGCCGGCCGTCGGGGGGTCTGGGGTTTCGTGCGTGAGGCGATGGGCGAGTGGGACATCGAGTTTCCGGGCGACCGGCGACTGACGGGCTACTGCATCTTCGCCCGGCACCCCGCCGCGAGCCAGTTCCCCCTGACCATCTTCCTGTCCTGCGATGGCAAGCCGTGTTCGAGGCTGGTCGGCGCGGGAATTCCGGTGGCCCCGCATCGCCTGATCATCGACTGACAAGGGGATGCACGCCGGCCCGCTGGGGGCTTCTCCAGAGCAGCCAAGGGTCTCGTGCGGGCTGATCACGCTCCAGACCACCGAGGACCGGTTCACCCTCGTCGGCGAGATGACAGAGGTCCTGGGCAGTCCGACGAAGATTGTCATGAAGAAACGGCAGACCCGAGCCCCCGCCGTCGCCGGCGTCCCCATGCCGCCGGGATCTTGGCTCGGCCGTGAGTGGGAGAGCCCACGGTCGCCCCCCTCCCCCATCCGCACTGAATGGGAATTGACAAGGTTTCCATCTCCTGCATCCCGTGCATCCCTGCAGTGCATTACCGTCTGCGGAGCAGGAGGGGGAGGGCGGTGAGGATCAGCAGCGTGGTCACCGGCTCGGGCACGGCCACGTAGACGTCCATGAAGCCCACGCCGCGGTCGGTGTTCTCGGCGACGTCGTGGATCACGGTCACCTTGCGGATGCGGTTGACGCCGTCCCACTGGACCGACAGGAACGGGCAGT
>DASRZG010000363.1:0-7427 GCA_035686585.1 Phycisphaerae bacterium | reverse complement strand
CGCCTGACCATGCCCGATGCCCCATCGCGGGCGCGTGGCATGGTTACGCCGTCGTCCGACCGAACAAGCACGGACAGCAGGCAGTCGTACCTGTTCGGCGACGTGGTATTCGTTTCCAGGCACGGTACTTACCCTGGGTGCCACAGGCTGCTTGCAGCCTGTGCGGGATTACCCCCCGAACGTCCCGGCCCCGTCCACACGGGCTGCAAGTCCCGATGTATCGGGATGGCACCCAGGTCGTGATACAAGGCGGAGGAAGAACACGATGATGAGCAGGCCATCACGCACGTGGATCCCGCTGGCGGCGGTGCTTTCCCTGTTTGTCGGCCTCTGCCTTGCCTGGCACGGCCCGGGGCACATCCGGGCGACGACCCTGGCGGGTGAGGCCGTGAAGGCGGACATGCCGGCCTTCTTCTCCGCCGGCATCGAGACCGTCGCCCACACCTCGGTCGACCCGGACCTGTTCCGGCTGCGGGACAATCCCGAGCTCCGCGACGCCGAGGTGCCCGAGCACTTCATCGACCTGGAGCTGCTGGAAAGCGAAAAGCTCCCCCGCACGCGGTCGGAGTTCGTCGCCCTCTGCGCCCGCCGGAAGCTCGACCCCGCCAAGGTGGGCGCCCTGCCCTACGCGATCGTCGAGTGGACGCAGCGGCTGACGATCGCACTGGCCGAGCACCGCCGCTGGCCCGACAACCCGCACATCCGCGCCAAGTGCCTCGTCTACGCGGGCCTCCTCAGCCACTACGCCCAGGACGCCTGCCAGCCGCTGCACACCACCATCCACTACGACGGCAAGGCGGCCGCCGACGGCACGTCGCCAAGGTCCGGCATCCACGCCAAGGCCGACGCCCTCATCCAGAAGGCGCCCGCCCCGGCCCCTGCCCATAAAGCCAAGCCGGCGGCGTTCGACGACCTCTTCGCCTCCGTCGTCGCCCGCGTCCGCGACAGCCACCGCCTGGTGGAGGAGGTCTACCAGATCGGCGACGCCTTTTCGGTATTGGACGGCGAGGCCCCGCTGCCGGCGGGCTCCCCCGCGGCCGCCTTCGCGTCCGAGCGCCTCACCGCCTGCGCCGACTTCACCGCCTCGCTGTACCTGACCGCCTGGCGGAACTCCGCCAAGGTGGAGCTGCCGGAATGGCACAAGCGATAGCGCCGCGCTTGCGGGCAGTTCAGGGGCGCGGTAGAAACTCCGCATGAGTAAGCCGAAGGACCCCAACGCGTTACCGGAAGCCATCGAAAGCGTCGAGCAACTGGAGGAGCTGCTCAGCCGGCCGCCGCGGGAGGTGGTGGAGCTGTTCGGGCGGCTGAAGGGGCCGTTGGCCATCGTCGGCGGCGGGGGGAAGATCGGCCCGTCGCTGGTGAAGATGGCCTGCCGCGCCCGTGACGCCGCCAAGGCCGACGTGGAGATCATCGTCGTCGATCTGTTCCCCGACCCGGCTGTGAAGGACGACCTCGCCGCCGCCGGCGCCACCGCGGTCGCCTGCGACCTGCTCGATCCCGAGGCCGTCAAGGCCCTGCCCGGCGCCGCCGACGTGATCTACATGGTCGGCATGAAGTTCGGCACCAGCGGGAATCCCTCGCTGACCTGGGCGATCAACGCCATCCCCCCCGCCCACGTCGCCCGGCGCTACGCCGACGCGCGGATCGTCGCCTTCTCGACGGGCTGCGTGTACGCGCTGACGCCGGCCGATTCCAACGGCTCGGTCGAGACCGACCCGCTCGAACCGCCCGGGGAATACGCCAACGCCTGCGTCGCCCGCGAGCGGATCCTGGAGTTCTACGCCCTCCGCAACCAGACCCCGCTGATGAACGTCCGGCTCAACTACGCCGTCGAGATGCGCTACGGCGTGCTGGTGGACGTCGCCCAGGACATCGCCGCGGGAAGGCCCGTCGACGTGACCATGGGCTTCTTCAACGTCCTGTGGCAGGGCGACGTCAACGCCGCCTTTCTCCGGCTGCTCGAGCACGCCGCCTGCCCCCCCGCCGCCATCAACCTCACCGGGCCCGAGAAACTCTCCATCCGCGAGGTGGCAAGGCAGATGGGCGAGGTGATGGGCAGGAAGGCGACTTTCACGGGCGCCGAGGCCGACACCGCCCTGCTGTCCGACGCGGGCAAGGCCCTCGCCCTGCTGGGCAGGCCCTCCGTCCCCGCCGACACCGTCATCCCCTGGGTCGCCCGCTGGATCGCCTCCGGCGGGGAAACCCTCGGCAAGCCCACGCACTTCCAGGAGCGGGACGGGAAGTACTGACCCGGCGGCGTCCCCGTCAAAGGACGCCCTGCTCGAGCATCGCGTCGGCGACCTTGACGAAGCCCGCGATATTGGCGCCCGTGACGTAGTCGACGAAGCCGTCGTCCCGCCGGCCTTGCTCGACGCAGTTGGCGTGGATGGACCGCATGATGCCTTGCAGTTGCTGGTCCACTTCCTCCCGCGACCGCCGCATGCACCCGGCGTTCTGGTTCATCTCCAGGCCGGACACGGCCACGCCGCCCGCGTTGGCGGCCTTGCCGGGGCCGTAGAGAATCCGCGCATCCAGGAACACCTCGACGCCCTCGGCGGAGGTGGGCATGTTGGCTCCCTCGGCGACGCACCGGCAGCCGTTGGCGACGAGCCGCTGGGCGTCCTCGGCCGAGATCTCGTTCTGGGTGGCGCTGGGGAAGGCCAGCTCGCACGGCACGGACCAGGGCCGCTCGCCGGGCATGTACCGGGAACCGGGAAACTGCTCGGCATATTCGCGGATGCGGCCCCGGCGGCGGTTCTTAAGGTCCTTGACCCACTCGAGCTTCTCCTCGTTGATCCCGTCCGGATCGAAGATCGTGCCCTCCGAGTCGGACAGCGTGACGGCCTTGGCCCCGAGGGCGTTGAGCTTCTCAACCGTGTACTGGGCGACGTTCCCGGAGCCGGAGACGACGGCCGTCTTGCCCTCGATCTGCTCCCCGCGGGTCGCCAGCATCTCCTGGGCGAAGTAGACCGCGCCGTACCCGGTGGCCTCGGGCCGGAGCTGCGATCCGCCCCATTTCACGCCCTTGCCGGTCATCGACCCGTGGAAACGGTCGGTCAGCTTGCGGTACTGGCCGAAGAGGTAGCCGATCTCCCGCTCCCCCACCCCGATGTCGCCGGCGGGCACGTCCACGTCCGGGCCGATGTGGCGGAACAGCTCGGACATGAACGCCTGGCAGAATCGCATGACCTCCCCGTCGCTGCGCCGGCGGGGGTCGAAGTCGGCCCCGCCCTTGGCGCCGCCCAGAGGCAGCGTGGTCAGACTGTTCTTGAGCACCTGCTCAAACGCCAGGAACTTCAGCAGGCCCAGCCGGACGGACGGATGGAAGCGCAGACCGCCCTTGTACGGGCCCAGGGCCCCGTTCATCCGCACCCGGTAGCCCCGGTTCACCTGCACCTGCCCGGAGTCGTCCACCCAGGTCACGCGGAACATCATCACGGTCTGCGGGACCACGATCCGCTCCAGGATATTGGCCTGGCGGTAGGCGGGCGTCGCCTGCACCAGCGGCATGACCGACCGCACCACCTCGCTGACGGCCTGGTGGAACTCGCACTCCCCCGGAGTGTCGGCGACCAGGCGATCCATGAACCTCCCGACTTCCGAGGCAATGCTCGACGCTTTCCTGCCCTTCGCTGATACCGAAGCCAACGTGGACTCTCCTTCTTCATCGCGCCCCGGCCCGGCGCAGTTCGCCCCGCCCGTCACGGGAGGGACGTGCACCCGACGCCGGCCGCGCACACCGTCCTCAGCGCTTGCTCGCGCAAAGCCGCTGCATGTAGTCGAGGTAGTGCTTCAGCAGCCAGAGCTTCTCGAAAAACTCCGGCCAGCCGCACTCGGGCACGAAGCCCTTCTCCGCCTGCGGGACAATGGCGCCGGCCGGCGTCACCAGCCCCTTCACTTCGCCCCAGATGTCCGCCCACGTCCTGTTGGCGTCCTTGGTCACGGAATGGACCACCTTCAGGAGGTGCTCCAGCTCCACCAGCGGGGTGAACGGCAGGACCGGCGGGTCCTGATCCGGCAGCATCCGGTCCGGCACCGACTTGTTGGGCATTGCCATCAGGCCTCTCCACACCATGGACGCCGGCGGCCACGCCGCCAGGTTGGCGGACGCGGCTGCGCGTCCGAACGTGTGCAGTTTACTTGGCAGTGGAAAACGGTGATTTCGATCCCAAGGCCCATGTATACCCCATGCATGATGGGCAGTGTGTCACACACAATATGCACACTATCTACACATGCCCTTGGCCAACCCCGGCCCCTCAGCCGCCATCGACCGCGATCAGATGACATGGTAAACGCTTATGCTTATGTTTCTTAGATGGATTCTGCCGCCGAACCGATCGAGGCTTGACCTGCGGGGCCGGGTGCGTGACAATCTATGTGTGCGGCGGTCAATGCCCCGACTTCTATGTGCACTAAATGGGTAGCGGGATATGGCAAAAAGACTCACTCGTGCTGATCTGGCCAAGCAGACCAACGCCCTCCGCGGCCGGGTGGCGGAGCTGGAGCGCGGCGTGCCGCCGGCGATGCGGCAGTCGGAGCTGGAGCTGGCGCTGCGGGAACGGATCAAGGAGCTGGACTGCCTCTACACGATCTCGACGCTGCGGGAGCTGCACTTCCACTCGTCGGACCGATTCCTGCAGAGCGTGGTGGATTGCCTGCCGAGGAGCTGGCAGTTCCCCGAGCACGCCTGCGCGCGGATCGTGTACGAGGACAAGGAGTACGTGACGGGAGGATTCGCCGAGAGCAAGCGGCGCCTCGCCGCCCCCGTGCATTCCGACGGGCGGTCTGTGGGGGCGGTGGAGGTCTTCTACAACGGCCGGGTGCCGGCCACGGCCCAGGGACCGTTCCTGAAGGAGGAGCACGCCCTCATCCGGGCGGTGGCCGAGCACGTCGGCAGCGTCCTGATGCACATGAAGTCCGAGGCGAACCTCCGCCGGGCTCACGAGGCCATTCGCCGCGAGCACCAGGCGCTGCAGGAGGCCAACACGGCCCTTCGGGCGGTGCTTTCCCGGCTGGAGGAGGAGAAGCGGGAAATCCGGGCCTCCATCCTGGCGAACATCCAGAAGCTCATCATGCCGATCCTGTTCGAGCTGGAGCTGCAGGTGACGGGCCGGCAGCGGTCCTACGTGACCCTGCTGCGGCAGAGCCTCCAGGAAATCGCCTCGCCGTTCCTGACGCAGATGTCCCGCAGCCACATGTCCCTGACGCCCTCGGAGGTCGCCATCTGCGCGATGATCCGCAACGGGCTGTCCACCAAGGATATCGCCCAGCTTCGGTGCGTCTCCGTGGCCACGGTCCGGCGGCACCGGGAAAACGTCCGCCGCAAGCTGGGCCTGAGGAACCGCAAGGCCAATCTCGCCACCTACCTCCAGGCCTCGTTCACCGAGGAGTCCGCCCCGATGGCGGAGGAGGCGGCCGACGAGCCCGGGCGACGGGCGCCCGAATGACCGCCGGCCCGCAAGGGCCGTACCTGGTTGGCTACGTCGTCATTCCTTTCAAGACACACTGCTTACCCCGGGTGCCACAGGCTGCTTGCAGCCTGTGCGGAATGGGGACGGGTGCGCCCGAGCGTCCCCTCCTGCCCACACGGGCTGCAAGCAGCCCGTGGCACCCAGGCCCCTCACCGCACCGCGATACCCCGGCCGCGGAGGTAGCCCTTCAACTCGCCGATGCCGATGATCCCGAAGTGGAACACCGACGCCGCCAGAAGGACGGTGGCGCCGGCCTCGACGGCCTCGGCGAAGTGCGCCAGCTCCCCCGCCCCGCCGGAGGCGACGATGACGGCCGAGGTGGCCTCCTTCATCGCCCGGATCACCGGCAGGTCGTACCCCGTCCGGGCCCCGTCGCCGGCCTTGCTGGTCGGCAGGATTGTCCGCACGCCGAACCCGTCCACCTTTCTCGCCCATTCGACCGCGTCGGCGCCCGTGGCCGTCCTGCCGCCGTCGATGTACACCTCGTACCCCGAGGGCATCGCGGCATTCTGGTCCACGTCGATGGCGACGGTGACCTTGTCGGGCCCGAACCGACGGATCATCTCGGCGATCACCTCGGGCCTGCGGAAAGCGGCGCTGCTGGTGGACACCTTGTCGGCGCCCGCCTCCAGGACCGCAGCCGCGGAGGCGACGTCGGAGATCCCGCCCCCCACCGTGAACGGCACGGTGGCCGCCTCGGCCACGCGGCGCACGACGTCGAGCATCGTGCCCCGCCCTTCCACCGTGGCGGTGATGTCCAGCAGGGCCAGCTCGTCGGCCCCCTGTTGGCAGTAGGCCGCGGCACATTCCACGGGGTCGCCCGCGTCCCGGATGTCCAGGAAATGCACGCCCTTGACCACCCGGCCATTCCGCATGTCCAAGCATGGCATGATGCTGACAGGTTGATCCATGGATACGCTCCCTTTGAGGCTACTTGACGATCCGGATGATCTGTTTGAACGCTTCGCCCTCGGCCACCTTCAGCAGCTCGAACAGGGCCGTTTCGACGGAGGTGATCTGCACGCCGGCGGCGCGGGCCTTGCGGATGCCGATGGCCTTGTTGGCCGGGTCGCGGCTGGAGACGGCGTCGGCGACGATCTGGACCTCATAGCCGGCCGAGGCCAGGTCGGCGGCGGTCTGGTAGACGCACACGTGCGCCTCCATCCCCGCCAGCAGCAGTTGCCTGCGGCCCAGGCCCTCGATGGCGTGCAGGAAGGCGGGCTCGCCGCAGCAACTGAAGCTGAGCTTGGCGATCGGCTCGACGGGGGCGAGCAGCTCGGCCGCCTCGGGGACGGTCGGCCCCAGGCCGGCGGGGTTCTGCTCGGTGACCAGGATCGGCACCTCCAGGACCTGGAGGCCGCGGATCAGCTTGACGCAATTGGCGATCAGCGTCTCGGGCTCGTGGATGACCCGGGCGAGCTTGACCTGCAGGTCGATCAGGATCAACGCGGTGTCGTTTCTGTCGAGCATGGGTTCTCGCCTCCCTGTTTCCGTCGCCGGCGGATGATCCTACACCGAGTCGTTCAGGAGATTCCACACCTGTTCGGCGGTGGTGTCCGCGTGGACGTCCACGATGTGGATCGTCGCGCCGGCGGCGCGGTAGTGGTCGACCAGCGGGGCGATGCGGGCGGTGTAGATGTCGAGCTTGGTGGCGACGGCGGCGGGGTCGTCGTCGATCCGCCCGGAGCGGTCGCCGCCGGCGTCGGTGCGGATCCGCTGAGAGACGACATCGGCCGTGCAGCGGAGTTCGATGACGGCGACCACGGCCACGATGCCGGCGACGCCGCGCGCCTGCCCGGCGTGGCGGGGCAGGCCGTTGAGGACGATGCGGTCGTCGGGGCCGATGCGGCGGGCGGCGATGAAGCCTTCGAGGATCCTGCGGGCGATGGGAAAGTGCTCATCTTCCAGCAGGGCGCCGGTTTCCAGGACGCGGCGGAGGAAGGCGACATCCTC
>DASRZG010000362.1:0-27448 GCA_035686585.1 Phycisphaerae bacterium | reverse complement strand
GGGCATCGCGACGATCGCGATGATGATGCACCACGACGGCCAGCCCCTGTACACGCCGGGGCGGCCTTACGGGCTGCTCAACCAGGTCCGGCTGCTGCGGAAGGCGGGGGCGGTGGACGTGCAGGTGCTGATGATCACGCCGGCGACCGGATCGAAAATGTACGAGGAGGCGTTTGCTTCCGGGCAGGTGTACGCCCGGGTGGCGGGCCGGAGGGTCGAGCCCCGGATGTATGACGGCAACCACGTGGTCGCCTCCGGCGAGCGGCAGCCCTGGCGGAAGCAGTTCAACCTCATGGCGGCCTACGCGTGGGTCTGCAATCCGCTGCAACTGGCCATCGCGTTGGCCCGCCCCAACAGCAGCATGTACCTGGCCAGCGCCGCCATGCAACTGACCGGCATGGCCGGGCTGATCAGGACCGTCCGCCGGACCTTCGGCTGGGGCTTGCGCCTGATGCGAGGCCCGATCGAGCTGCTGGCGCACCCGCCGGTCAGCGCGATCCCGATGCGATCGCCCGACGGCGGCCCGGCCAGCCACGCGGTCCCCGGAACGCCCATGCCGCGGCGAATCCCGGTCGAGGCGGCCCGCTAGGGCTCGGGCCACATGGAATCCGAGGGTGGCACAGGTTTTCGACCTGTGTGTCTTGCGGGTTCCTCGCGGACCGGGCGCGTCAGGTCGCCCCGGCGTCGCGGGGGGCGGTGACCGTCCGCATCCGACGGTCGGCGAGCACGACGCCGTTGCCGCCCTTCTCCTTGGCCAGATACAAGGCGGCGTCAGCCCGCCGGATGAGTGCCTCGGGAGCTCTCAGCCCGCGGGCGTCGGCCACGCCGAAACTGGCGGTCATGTTGACGATTTCGTCGCCAAGGTCGAGGCACAGTTGCTCGACGGTCTGGCGGCATCGTTCGGCCACAGCCGCCGTGCCGGCGGCGTCTTCCCCGGGAACGATGATGGCGAACTCGTCTCCGCCATACCGCGCGGGCAGGTCCGACTCGCGGCACGCGCCCGCGAGCACGGAGGCGATCTTTCGCAGCACGAGATCGCCGGCATGGTGCCCGTGGTTGTCGTTGAGGTGCTTGAACCGGTCCACGTCGACCATGACAAAGCCGAGGTTCCCGCCCCCGCGCCACACGCGGGCCCATTCCTGCCCCAGGCGTTCGGACAGGGCTCGGCGGTTCAGCAGCTCGGTCAGCGGGTCGATCTGGGAGTGCTCGATGAGCAGGTCCTGTAGGCGCTTGGTCCGCAGGGCGGCGCGGACGCGCGCACGGAGCTCGAAGGCGTTGAACGGCTTGGTCACGTAGTCCGCCGCCCCGAGGTCCAGGCCGCGGACCTTGTCGGCGGTGTCGTCCGAGCCGCTCACGAACACCACGGGGATCATCGACAGGGCCGGGTCGGACTTGAGCTGCCGGCACACGTCGAACCCCGAAAGATCGGGCATGTCCACGTCGAGAAGGACCAGGTCGGGCCGCTCGGCCCGGACCGTTTCCAGCCCCGCCCGGCCCCCGCCGGCACAGAGGATCTCCACGCCCTCGCGTGACAACCTGGCCGTGGCGATCGCCAAGGCCTCGGGGCTGTCATCCACGATCAGGACTTTCATCCGCAACCATCCCAACTCCCGCGCCCGCGCCATCTCTACCCCGGACCACGGCCAGACACATCTCCCCCAGCGCCGCCAGCGCCATCGCCGCCGCCTCCCGGTCGGCCGCGTCGGCGGCGTGCTCCAGGTCCCTCGCCAGGTCCGTCAGCTTCGGGTACCCATAGCCTCCCCCGGCCCCCTTGAGCTGGTGCGCCAAGCGCTCCAGCTCCTCGAAGTCCCCGTGGTCCAGCGCGTCGGTCATGTGGGCGGTCCGCTCCAGGAGCCCGCCCACGAACCGGTCCAGGATCGGTCCGATCAGCGGATCGTCGACGAACTCCGACAGGACCACATCCGGCGCCTCGCCGGAAGGCGGAGCGCCAACGACGGCCCGACCCGGCGGCGCGGGCGTGCCCAGCAGCCGCGCGACCGCCTCCAGCAGGGTGGAGCGGTTGATGGGCTTGGACAGGTAGTCGGTGCACCCCGCGTCCAGGCACTGCTGCCGGTCGCCGGACAGGGCGTGCGCGGTCAGCGCGATAATCGGCCGGTCGAACCCGCCGCGGCGCAGCGCGGCCGTGGCCTCGTATCCGTCCATCTCGGGCATCTGCATGTCCATCAGCACGAGCTGGAACTGCCCCGCGGACGCCATCGCGACGGCCTCGGCGCCGTTGGCGGCGATCTCGACCTCGGCCCCCGCCTTGCGGAGGATCGTGGCGACCAGCTTCTGGTTGGCGAGCCCGTCCTCGGCCAGCAGGATCCGCGCGCCGCCCAGGCCGGCGCCGGCGGGAGGTTCCGGTTTCCGCACGGGCGCCGCCCCGCGCGAGGCCTGTTGGGCGGACGAGACCGTGGGCACCCCCTTCAGCGAGCCGGTGGGGATGGTCACGGTGAACGTGCTTCCCTCACCTGGTGCGCTGTCGATGGTCAGTTCGCCTTCCATCATCTCCACCAGTCGGCGGGTGATCGCCAACCCCAGGCCCGTCCCGCCATGGCGGCGGGAGGCGGAGGAATCCGCCTGGAAGAAGGGCTCTCCCAGCCGCCGGATCGTGGCGGGGGAGATGCCGATGCCCGTGTCGATCACGTCCACGCGAAGCGCGGGCCCGCGGTCGCGCCAGGCGGGAACCAGCGACGCCACCACGCGGACGCTGCCGTCCCCGGTGAACTTGACGGCATTGCCCACGAGGTTGGCGAAGACCTGGCGCATCCGACCCTCGTCGGCGAAGATCGTTTCGGGCACCTCCGTGGCGTATTCCACGGACAGCGTGTTGCCGCGTTCGCACGCCCGCGGCGACATCATTCTGGCCACGTCGGCCAGCACGTCGGGGATGCTGCAGGGGCCCGTGCAGAGCCTCAGCCGGCCGACCTCGATCTTCGACAGGTCCAGCAGGTCGTTGATCAGGCACAGCAGGTGCCGGCCGTTGGCGCGGATGATCCTGGCGTGCTCCGCCCGGCGGGCCGGGTCCTGCTCCGCGTCGGCCAGCAGGTCCGCGAACCCCAGGATCGCGGTCAGCGGCGTGCGGATCTCGTGGCTCATGTTGGCCAGGAACTCGCTCTTGGCGGCGCTGGCCGATTCGGCGTCGGCGGCCATTCGCTGCGCCCGCCGGGCGGCCTGGCGCAACTGTTCGTTCGCCTGCTGCAACTGGCTTTGCGTTTCGCCCAGCCTGCGTTCGGCCTCGACGTGCCCGCGAATCCGGGAGGCAAGGCACCGCCCCGCGACCGCGATGCCCGCCAGAGCCAGCGCCCAGAGCAGCACGAGCCCGACGGCGGTCGCCGCCTGGCGCTTCGACGCCGACGCCAGCAGCGGCGTCATGGGCACGGTCATGCTGCCCGCCTCCAAGGCCTCCCGGCGGCTCTGGAGGAAGGCCCACACCATCACACTGGCCACGATCACCGTCCATCCGACGCCAAGTGCGACGAACCATCTACCCGGGCGAACACCCACCGGGGGCTTGGCGGCGATCCGGTCGCTTGGTTGCGGGCATCCCTGAGGGAAGCCTGACATGGGCACACTCCGGAACAGACCGAACGTAACGACGGTTGCGGGAAGGCCTCCTCGCCGCATGAGGGATATCGGACGGTCCGGACCCGCCCTTAACTACTGGGAGCCAGAATCTTAGAGAACCCCCTGCCCCCGGTGCCACCGCGTCAGAACACCCGCCTGCGAACCAGGCGCGTGGCGCCACACACAAGCACAAACCCAACCAAACCATATCCCCCCGACAGGAGCGCCACGTGATCCACGTGAGCCGGCCAGGTCCGCGCCTCCCGCGGCGGCGACCACGGGTAATCGTGACCGGACAGACAATACGCGTCCGTGACCTCCCACGCCAGCGCCACCGGATTGGCGTCCACCGCCGCCTCCAGCGGGGCGTCGGAATCCCAGACCGACGAGGCGAAGCCCAGCAGCAGCGGCAGCAGGGCCCACAGGACGATCATCGTCCCCAGGTTCATCACCACGGCCGTGGTCGTCCGGCGGAACATCGCCCCGAACAGCATCCCCGAGCCGGTCAGGAACACCACCAGGGCGGCCGTCTCCATCGCCATCAGCACCGCCACGGCCGGGCTGAGGATGCCGATCGTGAACACCAACACGTGCCCCGCCGGCAGGACCCACGCGGGCCATATCCTCGCGATCACGCCGGCGAACTTGCCCCAGACGATCCCGTGCTCCGTCAGGGGCGTCGCCAGCAGCAGCGGCCAGCTCTGCGATTCCTTCTCGGTGGCGATGGGCGTCGCCGCCACCACGGCCGTGACCACCAGGCCGATGACCATGTAGGCGGACACGAACATCGCCTGGACCTCCGGCTCGTCCAGGGCCTCGTTGAGCCCGACCAGCAGGTACATCACCCCCGCCAAGGTCAGCGGGAGGGCAATCCCCACCACCTTCGCCGCCAGGCTGCGTGTCAGCGGGGTCCGCAGCTCCTTCCACAACACGGGCGAGCCGCGGACCTGGCGGATTCTCCCGGCCCGTCCGGCCACGTGCGCCGGCGGGGCCGGCGGCGGGGTCGCGGTCGGCACGGGCGGCGTCGCCCCGGGCGGCAGCAGCACCATCGCCGGAGCGGGCGCGGGCGGCGCATCCTGGGTCACGGGCCCGCCCATCGCCTGTCGCAGGGCCGCCCGCCGCACCAGGCGGACGCACAGCAGCAGGGCGCACGCCGACAGGCCGAGCATGAATGCGCAATGCACAGGCCACAGGAAGAACGGCAGGTTCCTCGCGAAGCCCGGCTCGAACAGGTCGCCCGTCGCGATGAACTCCATGGCGAAGGGGTTGGTGTGCAACAGGCACGTCATGAACCATTCCAGGGCCTTTTCCGGAAACGCACCGAAGCCCCCGCCCCGGAAACCCAGGGCGATCACCATCATCACGATCCCCGGCAGCACGGCGTACAGGAACGCCCCGACCGCCAGGGTCAGCAGGATGGCGGCGTAGGCGCGGCGGAACAGGACGGAGAAGGCCATCGACACGGACCCCGCCAGCAGGCAGGCGGTGAACGTGACAGCGACGCTGCACGCGACGAACCGCCACGGCACACCCCCAAACGACCGCACCACCGCCAACACCGGCACGCTGACCGCCAGCAGCAGCGAAAGCTGCAGCAGCTTGCTGAGGAGCTTGCCGAAGACGATCTGAAACGCGCTGACGGGGGTGGTCATCAGCACCCCCAGCGTCCGGGCGCGGATCTCGCCGCTGACGGCCGTGCTGAGCATCACCACCGCCACCAGTTGCAGCCCGCAGAACTGGAACCACGCCACCGTGGCGACCGTGGGCTTGGCGGCCTCGGACATCCGGGAGATGGTCTGCCCGACTCCGCCGCCCGAGACCGACTCCACCTTCGACGCCCACACCAGGGCCGTGAAGGCGGACAGCAGGATCACGTAGGCGAAGCGGAGGACGTAGTTCCGCCGCTGCCGACTGGAGACGCGGAGCTCCTTGGTGAAGATCGGCCCGGTGGGTGCGGCCAGGACGCGAAGGAGGTTGTCAATCGCCGCTCGGGCCATGCCCTGCCGCTCCTCGTGGAACAGGTTTCCAACCTGTTCAGGCACACAGGCTGCAAGCCTGTGCCACCGGTCAGTGCACCATCCCCTTGGTCAGGTGGAGGAAGGCGTCGTCGAGGCGGAGCTGCTCGGGCACCAGCTCGACCAGGGCGACGCCGCCGTTGACCAGCGCCCGGGCGACGAACCCGTCGTCGCCCTGGCTGTCGTCCAGGGTGACGGTGAGGTAGGTCTCGAACTGCTTGACGTCCCGCACCTGCGGGACCGACAGCAGCACGTCGGCGGCGGCCTGGAGGTCGCCCCGCACGCGGACGCGGATCTTGCTGCGCAGGCCCATGCGCTGGCGAATCTCGTCCATCGACCCGCTGAAGACCAGCCGGCCGTGCTCGATGATCCCCACCTCGTCGCACATCTCCTCCAGCTCCGAGAGGATGTGGCTGGAGATCATGATGGTCTTGCCCATCCGCCGCAGTTCGCGGAGCAGCTCGCGGATCTCGATCCGCGCCCGGGGGTCCAGGCCGCTGGCGGGCTCGTCGAGGATGAGCACCTTGGGGTCGTGGGTGAGCACGCGGGCGAGCTGGAGCCGCTGCTGCATGCCGCGGGAAAGGCTGTTGACCTGGGCGGCGCGCTTGCCCTCCAGGTCGGTCAGCTCGAGCACCCCGTCGATGATCGCCTTCCGCCGGCTTCGGGGCACGTCGAAGGCGGCGGCGAAAAACTCCAGGTACTCGAAGACCTTCAGGTCGTCGTAGACGCCCATGAAGTCGGGCATGTACCCGACGATGCGTCGGACGTCCCTGCCATGCCGGGCGACGTCCTTGCCGTCGATGCTGGCGGCGCCGCTGGACGGATCGAGCAGGGTCGCCAGGATCCGCATGGTGGTGGTCTTTCCGGCGCCGTTGGGGCCGATGAATCCGAAGATCGTCCCGGCCCGGATGTGCAGGTTCAGGTTCACCAGGGCGGCCAGGCCGCCGTAGTACTTGGTCAGGCCTTGCGTCACGATCATCGCTGTCGGTCCTCCTCGCCCGGCACCAGCAGGCGGGCCATCCGCAGGTGGTACAGGTCGAGCTGGCGCCCCTTCAGGTGGAACGGGGGCGGGCTGCGGTCGTACTCCAGGCAGACCACCGCGCCCCCTCTCCGGAGGCATTCCTCGATTGCCAGCGTCCGCTGGAGCGTGCCGGCGCCGTAATAGGCCGGCTCGCCGTTGAAGGCCCCCGGGGCGTAGCCCTCCCCGCCGCGGCGCCACTTCTGGCCGGCGATCAGCCCCCCCGAGAACTTCCGGAACGAATTGGCCTCCACCGGTCCGAGCCTCATCACTTTGTCGCCGCCGACGCGGAGCCAGCCGCCCCGGACCGGATCGTCGCAGGTGTTGATGACTGTCAGCTCCACCTCGCCGTTGTCCCCCCGCGTCATCCGGACGTCGAACGGCATCGCCGACAGGGGCTCCTCGGTGATGAGGTTCTGCATGGTCCACTCGCTGATGGGCACGGAGACAGGCAGGTTGCACCCGTCGCGCTGCTGGCAGGTGATCCGGCGGGTGGCGTCAAGCTTGCGGAAGAGGTTCAGACCTTCGTTGGAGGTTGGCACGACGCTGGACCACCACTGCCTGTCGGCGAGGCGATCGAGCGGGTAGTCGTCGTGGGCGGGGGCGAAGATGCCCGAGTAGGTGGTCGCCCAGACCGTCGAGGCACCCTCCCCGGAGGGGTTCCTGATCCCGTCCACCACCGAGACCACGCGGACCTGCACCCGGCTGCCGCGGAGCGCCTTGACGCCGTAGTAGGCGCCCACGGTGAAGATCACCACGCACCCCGCGGAGGTTACCCACGTCAACGGCAGCCGCCCCAGACGCTTCAGGACGAGGTAATCCACCGGGCCGATCAGCAGCGCCAGGCCGGTCAGCAGGCCGATCACCACCCAGATGCTCAGCGGGCGCAGCTCCGGGATGTCCAGCAGGTGGTCCAGCACGGCGTTGGTGTCGGCGTCGGCGTCGGAGACATAGTAGCCCGGGTAGCCCATGGGGCCGGGGTAGTAGCCGCCGGCGTTGGGGACGGCATATGGGGGCATCCCCATGTTATCGCCGCCGGCGTCTTCGCTGAGCGGGCCCCGCGCCAGTTCCCGGCGGAGGAGTAGCGGGTTGAGCCGGTCGATCCAGAACGGGGCGACGTTCTTGCCCTGCCGGTCTCCCAGCCCGGCCAGCTCGCACGCCAGCACGCCGACCCGCCCGAACCCGTAAGGCCCTTCCGCACAGAACGGCACGTCGCCCCCGGTGCCGGAGAAGCCCTCCAAGTCTTGAAGCCGGGTCACCTTCCACCCGCCGCCGGGATCGGAGGGGATTGCCCGGAACGGCATGGCCCCCCCGCCGCCGGGGCCGGACACGCCCCAGCGGCCGATCACGCCGGACGGCACCGCGACCTCACGGGCGGGCCCCAGCTCAAACGGCAGCAGCTTCGCCAGCTCCTCCTCGGCGCTGAGCGAACGCCCACCCGGCACGATCAACACGCTGCCGCCGTTGCCGACATATTCCAGGATCGCCCGGCACTGTTCGGGGCGGAACTTGTCCCAGTCCGCGCCGTACAGCACCAGCACGTCCAGGCAGGCATACCCGGTCCAGTCCCAGGGCAGCTCCTTGGTCGGGCAGGTCTTGACGTGCACCAGGCCCGACCGGTCGGAGGCACGCCCGCCATCCCGGAACCGGGCCCGGTCTGGCGACATCGCAGCGGCGCCCGCGGCGTGCGCGCCGCCCCGGAGCGCCGTCAGGCCGAACCCGGGAGAGCCGACCACGCCGATCAGCACCGCCTGGGGCGCGATGGGCTCGGCGGGGATGGAGTACTGCCCGTACCCCGCCAGGGAGAACGTCCGCCCCCAACGGAAGCGCCCGTTGGCCTCGCGGATCTCCAGGCCGAACTCGCCCGCGCCGACGGCCAGCTTGACCGCCATCGGCACCGGGCGCGGCATGTCAGGCGTCAGGGCGATTCGCTGGTGAATCTCCATCGACGTCAGTTCGTCCTGCTGCGCCTGGAACGTCAGGAGTCCGTCGAAGGGCTTCTTGAGGTTGTTGTGGACCTGCACGTACAGCGGCGCCCACTGGCCGGGGCGGTAGCAGCCCCCCCACCCCAGGCGGACGTCGTTCTGGTCCACGTTGAACGGGGGCTTGTCCTTCTTGTCCTTGGCGTCCTGGGCGGGCGCCATCGGCGCCAGGATCGCCAGGGCCAGGATGATCGCTTTTGCGCGCCCCATGGGCTGGATCTCCCCAAGTGTGGCCGCACGTCACAGCCGCAGCTTGGAATTGTACACGAACCACTCCAGGCACACCAGAGCTATCGCCAGCGCCGCCAGGTAGGGCCAGACGTCCCGGTTGGCTTTGCCCGCCACCTGGGACGCCGCCTGCACCGCCTGGCCGGAGAAGACCACCTCCTCGTGCGGGCGGATGTCGCTCTCCCGCTCGTCCAGCAGGTTGACGGCGAACATCTCGGCCCGCCGGTCCGGGACCTCGACGGCGTACAGGCCGACGCGATCGGTCTGGGGGAACCGCAGCGTGCCGGAGGGGTCGGGGTTGACCTTGACCGGGTCCCGGCCGGGGGGGCGGACCTGCCCTTCCCGGTCGGCCGAGCCGGTGCGGACCTCGATCGCCTGGTGGACCTTCAGGCCGGCCTCGGCCTCCTCGGCCAGCTCCAGGCCCAGGAATCGGGTCGCGTTGACGCAGAACATGACGAAGCTGACCTCGAAGGGCCAGTTGCTCTGGAGGACGTCGAAGCCGGTGACCAGGTAGGTGCTTCCCTTGCGGTTCAGCAGCACGATGGCGGGCGATTCGGCGAACTCGGCCAGGACCACCGCGTCGCGCGGCGGATCGAGCCGGGCGGCCTTGGCGACGTACACGTTGCCCAGGTTCACGTGCTGGAGCACCGGGTGGCGGGCCCGCCAGTCGACCATCGTCTGCCCCGTCAGCTCGCCGGCGGCGGTCATCCCCAGCGCGGCGGGGACCTCCCCCAGCACCAGGAACCGCCCCCGGGGGAGTTTGGCCGGCCCGTGGCGATCCAGCACGATCACGTCGTACGTCCCCTCGACCGCCATGGCGTCGTGGTCCATGGCGTCGAACGCCTCCGGCGCCGCCAGGTCGAACCGCCCGGGTGAGCACGCCTTCAGCGCCCGTTCCAGGGCGAGATTGCCGCGGGTCACCAGCAGCACCGACAGCTTCTTCGGCGGGCTCAGGACCGCCCAGGCGGCGTCGTCGGAGGCCAGCGGGTCCGTGCCCAGCACCCGCACCTCCACCACCCCGCCGGCGGGGTGGGTGACGGTGAAGGAGACGGCGCTGCGGCCCGGCTTGTCGTCCTCGCCGGCGCCGCCGACGGTCCGGGCGAGGACCTGCACCTGCTCGACCCGCAGGACCGACCCGTCCAGGCTCAACTGCACCTGGCGCGTCGCCGGCAGGTCGCCGTAGTTGGCGACCGTGGCGAAGACGTTGACCTCCTCCCGCCGCTCCAGCGACCGCCGCGCCTGCATCGCCACCACGCCCACGTTCCCGCCCGACTCGCCGATCCGGTGGAACAGGACCTCCCCGGCCGAGATGGTGATCTCGCCGGCGTCGCCGATCCGCCCGTCGCTGAACAGCTCCAGTTGGGCCCTTTCCACGGCCGGGCGGTCGTTGTTGGCCTCGCCGGGGCTCTGGGCGTAGGCCCGGGCCACGGCCATCGCCTCGGTGAGGGACGACGCGCCGTCGCCGGGTTCGATCGAATCGATCGCCACCTCCAGCATGTGCTTGTCGGCGGTGAAATTGCACATCACCTTCGCCTTGTCGTCAAAGGCGATCACCATCGCCATGTCGCCCTCGTCGCCCACGCCGAACAGCGACGGGCTGCGGAGGGCCGCCACCAGCTCCCGCGCCTGTCGCCTGGCGTCGTCCAGCCGGGTCGGCTCCACGTCCGTGGCCGCCATGCTGGCGGAGCGGTCGATCAGGATCACGTACCGCTTGCCTTTGTCGGCGCGGAGGAACAGGATCGGCCCGGCCAGGGCCGCCAGGATCAGGATCAGGCACAGCAACTGGAGCAGCAGCAGGAGGTTCCGGCGGAGGCGCTGGAACGGGGCGTTGACCTGCAGGTCCTGGACCGCCCGCTTCCACAGCAGCGTGCTGGAGACGGGCACCTCGATCCGCCGCAGCTTCAGGAAGTACATCAGCACCAGCAGCGGGATCGCCACCGCGGCGGCGGCCAGTCCGGTTTGCCAGTAAAGCCACTCCATGTCGTCTCCTATCGCAGCAGGCCGTAGCGGCGCAGCGTGTTCAGCACGAGCTGCTCGGTCGCCTCGGCGGAGCTGGTCAGGATGTACGCGGCCCCGCGCCGCGTGCAGAAGGACTTCAGCTCGTTGCAGTAGGCGGCCAGGTTCCGCTTGTAGTAGGTCATCAGGGCCGAGCTGACCGTCACCTCCGCCCCGTCGCCGTCCTCGACGTCCACCAGCACCAGGTCGCCGGACAGGTCGGGGGCGGTCTCCTGGGGCGTGAGCATCTGCACGGCGTACAGGTCGTACCGGTCGCTCATCAGCCGGCGCAGGCCGGCGTCGTAGCCTTCCTTGAAGAAGAAGTCGGAGATCACCACCACCACGCCCGATCCGCCCCGGCCCGTCTCGAACTGCCGGCAGGCCTTCTCGAAGTGCGAGGCCCCCTCCGGCTCGGCGGCCAGCAGGAACTCGCCCATCTGCCGGGCGTGGCGGCGCCCGCGCATGCTCGGCGCCTGGGCGACGATCCCGTCGGCGAAGGCGGTCAGGGTCACCCGGCTGTTGGAGACCAGCCCCACGTAGGCGATGGCGGCGGCGAGCTTCCTCATGGCCAGGGACTTGTTCGGCTCGCCCCAGTCCGTCGAGCCCGATACGTCCACCATCACGTGCAGGCTCAGGTCCAGCTCCTCCAGGAACAGCTTCAGGAAGAGCTGATCGAGCCGCCCGTAGATGTTCCAGTCGACGAAGCGCAGGTCGTCGCCGACGACGTAGGGCCGGTGGTCGGCGAACTCCACCGACTGCCCGCGACGCTTGGCGCGGCGCTCGCCCCGGAGCTTGCCCTGGAGCATCTTGCGGCTGAGGACGTCCAGCGCGTCCAGCCGGGCCATGAAGGACGCGTCCAGCAGGTCGGTCAGCTTGCGCGGGGTTGTCGCCTGTCGGGCGCTCATGCGATCTCCACGGAGTCCTCGGCGGTGCGGGGGACGCGGTTGACGATGTCGGCGAGCACGTCGTCGTTGTCGACGCCCTCGGCCTGGCCCTCGAAGTTCAGCAGCAGGCGGTGCCGCATGGCCGGGGCGTACGAGGTGGTGACGTCGGCGTAGCTGACGTGGTACCGCTCGTCGAGCATGGCGCGGACCTTGGCGGCCAGGATCACCGACTGGACGCCCCGGGGGCTGGCGCCGTAGCGGACGAAGCGGTTGGCCATCTCGGTGGCGAACTGCCCGCCCGGGTGGCTCGCCAGCACCAGCCGAATCGCGTAGTCCTGCACGTGCGGGGCCACCACCACGCGCCGCACGAGCTTCTGGGCGTCGCGGATCTGCTTCTCGCCGATGATGGCGATGGCCTGCGGGTCGTGCCCGGCCGTGGTGCGGTTGAGGATCTCCGCCAGCTCCTCCCGCCCGCTGTAGGGCACGAGCAGCTTGAAGAAGAACCGGTCGAGCTGGGCCTCGGGCAGCGGGTAGGTGCCCTCCTGCTCGATGGGGTTCTGCGTGGCCAGGACCATGAAGGGGGCGGGCAGCTCGCGGACGGTCCCGCCGCTGGTGACGGAGCGTTCCTGCATGGCCTCCAGCATGGCCGACTGGGTCTTGGGCGTGGCCCGGTTGATCTCGTCGGCCAGGATGATCTGGGCGAAGATGGGCCCATGCTGGAACTGGAAGGTGCGGCTTCCGGTGGCCTTGTCCTCCATCACCATGTTGGTCCCGACGATGTCGGCGGGCATGAGATCGGGGGTGAACTGGATCCGCTTGAACGACAGCGACAGGGCGGCGCTGAGGGTGCGGACCAGCAGCGTCTTGCCCAGCCCCGGCACGCCCTCCAGCAACACGTGCCCGCCGCTGAACAGGCAGATCAGGACGTCCTCGACGATGTCCTCGTGACCGACGATCACCTTGCCGATCTCCGCCTTCAGGGCCGCGAACATCTTCCGGAAGTCCCGGCACAGGCGCTCAACGTCGGGGGTGGTTTGGGGGTCCATTAGCTTATCTCCTCGGGTTCACGGGTCCTGCCACAAGGCAGGCACACGGCGCGGCCTTCGGCCGCAAGAAGGCAAATATCGAATATCGAACACCGAATATCGAATGGCGAACCTCGGACAGCCAACGGGCGCCCCGGCTCCTTCGAAGTTCGATGTTCAATATTCGATATTCGATATTGCTGTCGATGCTACCCATCCGACTCTCCTCCTTTTCCCATCCTTCCTCGCGCCTCGCGCTTGGCTTTCAGGAGCCGGCTGACGTGCGTGTCGGGTTCTTCCCCGGCCTCTTCCGCTTTGGCTGCCGGCTCGGCGGGGGTGCGTTGGGTCTTGGGGGCGGTGGCTACCGTGGTCGTCGGCAGGGCCGTGTCGGCGTCCGCGCCGGCCTGGTATCGTTTGCCGGCCTCCCCCCCTGCCGATCGGGCGGCCATCTCCTTGCGGACCTTGCGCGTGCGGGAGCGGAGCTGGTCGACGGTCTGGTCGGCCTGGACGCGCCCGCGGCGGAGGAGGGGGGGGACCCAGCCGAACATCCTGGCGAACAGGGCGCGGAAGTCGATCACGATCCGCCGGACGGCCACGTCCAGCAGGAACAGGCCCAGCCAGATCAGAAACAGCGGGCGGGTCAGCGGCATGGCGGTGAAGGGCATCCGGACCCCGGCGCGGTCGAAGACGTTCGCCTGGGCCGGGGCGTCGGCGGGAAGGATGCGCCCGCCGGTGGTCCGGGCGACCTCCGTCAGCAGCGACAGGTTGTCGGTCAGGTCGCGGAACTCCGGGGCGTACGGCACGGTGACCACGGTCTGAACCATGCCCGTGCCGCCCTCGGCCCCGGCGCGGCGGTACTGCAGGTTCACCAGGTAGCTGCCCGAGCCGCCCGCGGTGAAGTTCGCGCGGTACCGCCCCGGGCCCACCTGCGTCAGCGCCAGCTCCTGCGCCGCCAGCGACGGCGTGATCACCTGGCCCCGCAGGTCCGCGAACTGCACGAACGCCCCGGACTCGTCCACCGCGTCGACCGTCACGGTCACGTCCCGGCCCGTCACGTCGGCGAACACGTCACAGTCGGCGGCCTGGCTGCTCTTGCCGGCCCAGCGGATCGTCTGCTCCCAGAACCGCGCGTAGCCGCCCCAGCCCCCCAGCCACTGGCCCGCCCACTTGGTGCCGGCGCCGCTGGTGAAGGCCACCGTCCGCCCCAGGCCCATCTGGGCGTGGGCGAGGATCGGGTCGCCCTTCTCCGTCGCCAGCACCAGTTGCGTCAGCCCGTGCCGCGGGCCCGTCAGGACGTACCCGTCCAACTGGGGCAGGGACCCGCCGAAGCCTCGGACCAGCTCGCTCAGCGAGTTGGTCACCCGCGGCTGGAACGGCTCCTCGACGATCAGCGACCGCCGGACGATCTGCGCCTCCTTGACGAAGATCTCCGGCAGCTTGGACGGGTCGGTCACGTCGTACTGCCGGCCGTTCAGGGCCTTGGAGATGGAGTGGAACTGCGGAAGCGTCGCCCCGCCGTGCGGGAACACCGACACCGTCGTGCAGGTGATCCGGTCCTTCTGCATCTGCTTGACCAGCGACACCGGCGGCGCGGCCGGGTCCCCGTCGGAGATGATGATCATGTGCTTCTGCCCGGCCTGGGCCTTGGACAGGGCCTGCTGGGCCGCGGCCATCGGCGCGCCGAAGTCGGGCATGTCGCCCATCTGCATGTTCCGGATGGCGGCCGTCACCCGCGATTTGTCGCCGGCGGGGGAGAGGGGGTAGACCCAGTTCTGCCCCGCCCCGCCCTGCCAGTTGTAGTCGATCACGCCCACCAGGTCGCTTCGGCTGAGGGCCTTGACCGCGGCGATGGCGACCTGCTTGCCCCAGTAGTTGCCCTGGGGCATCTCGCAGGCGTGCATGACCAGCACCAGGGCGCCCCGGGGCATCTGCTTCTTCTGCGGCGGGTCGGGGTCGACGGGCAGGATCTCCGCCACGGGCGAGCCGATCCACCCGCCCGCGCCGAACGATTTGTCCCCGCCGATCATCACCAGCCCGCCGCCCAGCTTGCGGACGTACTGGCACATCAGCATCTGCTGGAGGTGACTGAAGGTGGAGACCTCGCAGTTGACCAGCACCAGCGCGTCGACGCTGATCATCTCGGGCAGCGTCTGGGGGAAGGCCTCGGGGGAGCAGGGCCGCACGTCCATCTTGGCGGAGGTGAGCTTGCTCATCAGGCCGGAGATGTCCTGGTCATCCCCGACGACCAGCACGTGCCCGGGCCCGGCCACGTAGGTGACGGCGCCGGCCTGGTTGTTCTGCTGGAGCCCGTCGTCGCCGGGCCGGTCGGGGACGAACTCGCACTCGAACCGGTGCACGCCCCGGGTGCCCACCGGCAGGGAGACCGTCTTGACGTTGGTGCCGGGCTTGAGCGTCACGCGGGCGAACATCTCGGGCGAGGTGGGGTCGAGATCGACGGTCGAGCCGTTCAGCTTCATCGTGAGCGTCCCGGCAGTCGGGTCCGTGCTGGACAGCACGAAGCGGATGGGGATGGTCTGCCCGCTCCGCGCGGTCGGCGGGACGACGAGTTGCTTGAAGACCACTTCCCGGTCGTGCCGGTAGGAGCGGGGCAGGACGTCGATGGGGATCCGGTTGGCCGCGGCGATGCGGGCGGCCTCGGCCAGGTCGCCGGAGGTCTCGTTGCCGTCGCTGGCCAGCAGGATGCGCGTGCCGGTGGACGGCGGGGCGATGGCCAAGGCGAGTTGCACCCCGTCGGCCAGGGCGGATTCCTCGCCCGTCAGGGAGGGGTTCCGCCGCGTGATGTCCTTGTCGCCGGAGGGCAGCTTGGTGACTACGGGGAACTCGGCCACGTCGATCACCGCCAACTGGTCGCCCACCTCCATGCCGTCGGCGGACTGCTTCAGCCAGGCGAAGGTGTCTTCCTGGAGCGTCAAGGGAACGGACCGGCTGCGGTCGACCACAGCGATGACGGTGACGTGCTTGCCGGTGCGGGTGATCTCCGGGCGGGCGAGGGTCGCCGCCAGCAGCGCCACCACCAGCACCCGCAGGGCGATCGAGACGATCCGCCGCGTCCTGCCGAGCTGTCCGAGGCTGCGGACGCCCAGCCAGACGATGAGGATCGCCAGCGCCGCCGCCAGAAGCCAGGCGGGCTGGACGAAGCGAATCCCGTATGTGTCCGTCAGAGCCGCCATACCTGAAGCCGGTTGTTCCCGGCGTCCACTATAAACGCCCTGCCGCCGCCGTCCACCGCGACGGCCCAGGGAAACGCCAATTGCCCGGGCCCCCGCCCCGCCGACCCCCACACGCCCGTGGACCGCCCCCGCGGGTCGAACCGCTGGAGGCGGTTGTTGCCGAACTCGCACACCAGCAGCGACCCGTCCGGGCACAGGGTGAGGTCGTACGGGTACCGCAGTTGCCCCGGCGCCGTTCCGGCCGAGCCGAAGTAGCCGCTCAGCCGGCCCGACAGGTCGTACACCGCGATCCGGTGGTTGGCCGCGTCCGCCACGTACAGGCGCCCGCGCCGCCCGTCCACCGCCAGCGCCGCCGGCCGGGTCAACTCGCCCTCCCCCTGCCCGAACCGGCCGAAGCTGCCCTTAAACTGCCCCGACGGCGAGAACATGCTCACCCGGTCGTTGCCGCCGTACTCGCTGACGTAGATCGTCCCGTCCGCACCGAAGGCGACGTCCGTGGGGAAGATGAAGCATCCGCCCTCCTGGCCGAACCGCCCGAACTGCCGGGCGATCGCACCGGCGGCGTCGAAGGCGACCACGCGGTGGTAGTGCGTGTCGGCGACGTACAGCAGCCCGTCCGGGCCCAGGGTGATGCCGGTGGGCTTGCCGGCGGCGATCTCGGGCATCTGGTAGTGGCCCAGGTACGCCCCGCCCGGGGAAAACCGCTGGATCCGCCCGGTTTTGTCGACGACGAACAGCGTCCCGTCGCCGGCGCGGTCGATGGCGCGGGGGTACATGAACTCCCCGGGGCCCCTGCCCGTCTTGCCGATGACGTTGTCGACCTCGGGCTTCCCGGCCGGGGTGGAATCGCATCCGGCCAGCCCCGCCGCCAGCAGGCATACCAGGCAGGCCGGGACGATCCGCGACCGGCGGAGGGTCCACAGCACCGCCGCGACAGCGGCGCCGAGGAGGACGTACGCCCCCAGCAGCGCCAGCGAGGCCGCCATGGCGTCGCGGTCGCGGAGGTAGTGCATCTGGTCGAACAGCCACTTGGGGAAGCTGCCCATCCCCGGCGGGGTCAGCACCGACGTCGCCGGAAGCTCGGTCATCCCAATCATCGTCAGCAGTACGATGCCCGCCGCCGGCAGCAGCCACAGCCGCGGCAGGTGCACCCGCCGCCACGCCTGCCACCAGGACGCCCCGTCCGCCGACGCCATCTCCGACAGGTGCTCCGAGGCGCTGTCCCGGGTGAGCCTCAGGATCACCAGCGCCAGCCCGGACAGCCTCGCCGCCAGCCCGGCCGAGACCATCGGCCAGCCGACGCTGACGCCCGTCGCCGCCCGCAGGGCCGTCTCGACCCGCACCAGCGAGGCCGCGACCGTCGAGGCGGGCAGGAACATGGCCAGGAAGATCACCGGCTGCATCACGCACGACAGCGCCCTGCCCGCGCGCCCGGCCCGCTCGACCAGCAGGGCGGACGCGGCGATCGCCATGGCCGCGGCGGCCCCCACCGCCGCCGCCAGGACCGACCACCCCAGGTCGCCGCGGATGAGGCGGAAGGTCGTCCACACGCCCGCCACGCCCGGGGAGTACACCACCAGCAGCATCAGCGGCGCCGCCAGGGACAGCGCCATCAGCGCCGCGAACACGCCCCACCGCCACGCGCCGCCGGCCGGGTCGGGCCCGCGGACGGGCGCGGCCAGCGACCAGTCCCGCGTCCGGCGCCACAGGAAGACCCCCGCCCCCGCCGCCGCCAGCACCAGCGGCCAGGCCGCGCGGGTCACCGCCGCCTCCGAAGGCGTGATGGCATACTCTTCCGCCAAGGTCGTTCCCAGTGTCTCCACGAACGCCACGTGGAAGGTGGCGCTGGCCGACAGCGACCAGACCAGCACCACCACCAGCGCCAGCACGATAGGCCTGGCCAGCAGAGGCCACACCACGCCCGCCGCCCGGCGCCACCGGCCCGCGTCCAGCCGGGCGGCGGCGAGCGTCTCACCGTCCAGGTTCCGCCAGCCCTGCCCGATCAGCAATGCCGCCAACGGCCAGTACCACAGGATCAGCGCCCCCGCGGCCGTGGCGACCGCGGCCGGCTCCCGCCAGGGCCGCCCCGCCTCCGACGCCAGCCACGCCCCCACCGTCGTCGTCTCGCTGCGGATCGCCGACCAGCAATAGCAGATCAGGTACGGCGGCAGCAGCAGCGGAAGCAGCAGCAGTCCCAGCAGCAGCCCCTGCCCGCGGCGGGCGGTGCCCAGCAACTGCCCGGGCACATAGCCCAGCACCACCGCCGAGGCCGCCACCAGCAGGCTCAGCCGGAGCGTCCGCCCCGCCTCCGCCGCCAGGCGGATGTTGGAGGGCTCGCCCCGGCCGACCGCCCCGGCCGAGGGGGCCGGCCGCGCCGGCCGGGGCGCGGCGGCCGATGCCAGCAGCCAGCCGACCGGCAGCGCGATCACCGCCGCCCAGGCGACGATGCCCGGCGCCGCGCCCGCCCATGCTGAACCGACACCCGCGGCCCTCAGCGCAGAATCTCCATGCCCTTTTCCACGGCGGTCGGCAGGAGGTCGGCCACCTGCCCGTAATCGACCTCAAGCTGACGGGGGATGCGATACGCCTGGTCCACCTCCGCCACGTCCAGGCGGACCGGCGTGTTGTGCGAGTCGCTCGCCGCCAGGCGGCGCTCCACCTGCCCGCCCAGCAGGAACGCCATCAGCTTCCGCCCCTGCTCGGGGTCGGGGCCGCCCTTGATCATCGCGGCGGTGTTGGGGATCACCAGCGCGCCCGCCCCGCCCTGGTCAAGGTAGTGGAAGGCGATCGACCAGCCGTTGCGCTGCCCGGAATAGACGTCGTCGCTATCGGTCAGGCAGACGTCCGCCCGCCCTTCCGAGAGCATCCGGACGGCGGCGGAGTTGCCGGCGACCAGCTTGACCTGGTTGGCCTTAAGCCCGCGGAGCATCTCCTCGGCCCGCTGGGGCCCGTAGTGGACGAACCAGCTCGCCACGTCGCCTTGCGTCGTGCCGGCGAGCGGCTTGGCCATGGCGATCCGGCCCTTCCACCGGGCGTCGAGCAGGTCCTCCAGCCGCCTGGGGGCCTCGTCAGCCTTGACGCGACCGGTGTGGAAGGCGATCACCCGCGCCCGCAGCGCGAACCCGTGCCACAGGCCGTCGGGGTCCTTGAAGTGTTTGGGCCAGTCGGCCGTCTCGGCCCCGGCGTACGGCGCCAGCAGCCCTTCCCGCGCGAGCCGGACGGTGTGAAAGACCTCGCTCGACCAGAACACGTCCGCCACGGGGGCCCGCGCCTCGGCGCGGATGCGCTTGGCCAGCCCGACCGTCTTGGCGTCCTCCGAGTCGTACAGCGCCAGCACGTCCACGCCGGTGGCCTTCTCGTATTCGGCGATGATCGGCTCGGCGTAGACGCGGTCGGCGGAGCAGTACAGCACCACCCGCGGGGTGGAGGGGGTGGAGCCTCGCGAGCAGGACAGGCCGGCTGTCAGCAGGCCGGCCATGGTGGCGGCGATGGTAAACAGGAGGAACGCGGGGGATCGACCTGAACGCATCACCTTCTCCCGGTCGCCATGGAGCCCACAGACGACACAGGTTTCAAACCTGTGCCACCTCATTTGCCGGCGTCGCCCATCTCGTCGAAGTAGTCCTTGACCGCGGACTGGTACTGGCGGGGGACCTTGTTCTCGGAGACCGCCTCCGCGGCGCGATCCTTGGCGGCGGCCACCACGGCCTGGTAGTCGCGCTTGCTGGTGCCCTTGATCTGCGGGCCCTTGACGTAGGTGCTGGCGACGATCGGGCCTTCTTCGGTGTCCTGGTTGGCCACGCCGGTCTTGGCGGTGTTAGTGGGCTCGTCGCCACCGGTGTCGCGGTTGCCCCAGGCCTGCTGCGGCGGGCCGTTGGGATTGCCGGGCCCGTTGCCTTGGCACAGGCCGCCGGCGCATTGCCCCTGGCCCAGCAGGGCGATGGCGGCGTCGATCTCCTCCTGGGTGGCCTTGACCAGCTTCATCCGGTCCTTCATCGCCTCCAGGTTGTCGAGCTCTTCCAGCGTCCCGGCCATCTCCCCAGCCGCCCCGGCGCCGGTGCCCTCGCACAGGCCGCCCGCGCACTTGCCCAGGGACTTGCCCAGGCTCTTGCACTTCATCTGGGCGATCTGCTGGGCCTGGGCCTTGTCCATGATCTTCTTGATCTGCTCTTCGCTGAGGCCCGCGTCCTTCAGGGCCTTGCGGAGCTGGTCGGGGGAAAGGTTCGCCAGCTTCGAGTCGCACCCGGCCTGCTTCAGGGCGTCCTCCAGGGCCTTCTTGTCGGCGGCGAGCTCCGCCATCTGCCGGGCGAGGTTCTCCAACTGCCTGGCGAGGGCCTCTCGCTGCTCCTGGGTGAGCTTGCCGGCCTCCAGGCGGTCCTTGAGGTCCTCGAGTATCTTGCCGGCCTTGTCGAAATCGCCGGCCGCCAGGGCGTGGGTGAGCTGCTGGTCCAGGTCCCCGCGGTCCCCCTTGAGGCGGCGGAGCATCGACTCAAGTTCCTGCACGGCCTGGACCTCCGGGGCCTGCTGCAGTTCGGAAAGCTTCTTGTCCAGATCGCTGAGCTTGCGGATGGCCTGGCGCTTCAGGTCGTCGGCCTGGAGGCTCTTGTCCAGGTCGTCCAGGGAGGCCAGGTCCTCGGCCAGGGCCTTGTCGCCAAGCTGCTCGATGCGGGACTGGATGGGGGCGATCTTCTCGACCACCTGGGCCTTGGCCTGGGCGAGCTCCTGGGCCTTCTTCTGCAGTTGGGCCCGCTCGGCGCCGTGGCCGAACAGGTCCATCTCCGGCAGCAGCAGGCAGGCAGCGAAGGCCGTCCAGGCCGCCGCCGCCCACAGCCACCGGCGGGTGAAGCAGACGGGGAAATGTTTGCCGAGGCGGACATCCTCGGCCGCGCGGTGGGCCTCCTCGCAAGCGGCCGCCGCGAACGGGTCCTCGCTGCGGGCGACCGCCAGGGCGGTGCTGAACCGCTCCCGCGTCGCCAGTCGCTCGTCCAGCAGCAGGGCGGCCTGGATCGGCGAGGGCCGGCGCCGCAGCCACAGCCCCGCCGCGGCGACAGCGGCGATCGCCCCGCCCGCCGCCAGGTGCCAGCCGGCCACAAACCGCAGGGCCAGCGCCCTTTCCGTCAGCACCGCCAGCGCCGTCGCGGTGCCCGCGAGCATCGCCATCAGGGCCAACTGCTCCAGCAGGATGTTCACGCTCCACCGTCGGCGAACGTCGCGAAGCTTGCGGTCGAATGCCCCTGACATGCCTTACCCTTTCATCCAGGGAACTTCTTACCTTATCGTCCCGACTTTCGCCCGGGATTGCAAGTCGTTTCTGCCGCCGGCGCGGCGCCGCTCTACTCTAATAGACCGATGCGGGGGCGGAATGTTCGACGAAGAATGGAGATTTCGGAGCGCCCGGTGCCACCGTTGCTTCCCGCCCGGGCTCGACGGTAGGATGGGCGGCATGAAGTGGATGTGGAGCATGGCGGCGTTGGCGGCGGCCGCGGCGGCCGGCGGGTGTGCCTCGGGCGACCTGACGATCGACGCGATGGTGACCAACGTGATGAACACGGTCACCTACCGCCTGGAGCCGACGGGGAAGCTGACCGTCTCCAGCGGGGGCGGGGCGGTCGAGGGCGAGACGGCGGCGCCAATCCACACCGCCCAGGTGGACCCGGCGGGGATGGCCCGGCTGAAGAAGGTGGTCTCCGACAGCGGGTTCCTCCTGGCCTCGGCGCCCATGGCCGCGTCGCTGAACGAAGGCCCGACCCTCCGCCTGGAGGTGACGCTGGGCATGTGGCACAACGTCGCCAGGCTGGAAGGCGCCCGGATGGCCAGCGCGACGAAGATCATCGACGAGATGAACCGCCACCTGCCGGCCAAGTACACCCTGCAATACGACCCTCCCCCATCCAAACCGATCGAGGAGGAGTTCGAGGACATGTTTCGGTAACGTTGCATGGGAACGGAGTGAATGCGATGGCGCGAGAGAAGGCGGTGGTGGTCGGGGCGGGCGGCATTTCGCGGGCGTGGTTTGGGCCGCTGGCGGCCGAGAAGGTCAACGTGGTCGGCGTGGTCGATCTGAAGCTCGACGCTGCCCGGGAGCGGATCGAGCAGTACGGGCTGAAGTGCGCCGCCTCGACCGACCTGCCCGCCACGCTGAAGCGGACCCGCCCGGACTTCGTGGTCGACCTGACCGTCCCGGAGGCCCACTGCTCGGTCACCTGCACCGCCCTCGCCCACGGCTGTCACGTCATCGGCGAGAAGCCCATGGCCTCCAGCATGGCCGAGGCGCGGCGGATGGTCCGGGCGGCCGACAGGGCCGGCAGGTGCTACATGGTCAGCCAGTCCCGTCGCTGGGACGCCAGGCACGAGGTCGTCCGGCGGGTGGCGGCGGGCGGCAAGCTGGGGACGTTGACGACGATCAACTGCGATTTCTACATCCCCGCCCACTTCGGGGGCTTCCGGGTGAAGATGGCCAGCCCGCTGATCCTGGACATGGCGATTCACCAGTTCGACCTGGCCCGGTACTTCACCGGCGCCGATCCGAAGGCCGTGTACGCGTACGAGTTCAACCCGCCCGGCTCCTGGTACGCCGGCGACGCGGCCGCTAGCTGCATCTTCGAGATGAGCGATGGCATCGTGTTCACCTTCCGCGGAAGCTGGTGCGCCGAGGGCTGCCAGACCAGTTGGAACGGCAACTGGCGGATCATCGGCGAGAAGGGCACGCTGCTGTACGAGAACGACCGGCCGCCGGTGGCGCAGGTAGCCGGCGACAAGCAAGCGTTCTTCCGCGGCACCAAGGACGTGAAGATCCCCCCCGAGCGGCTCAAGCATCCGGGCCAGCACGGCGCCCTGCGGGAAATGCTGGCCCGCATCCGCCGCGGCAAGACGCCGCCGTGCGAATGCCATGACAACATCAAGTCGCTGTCGATGGTCTTCGCCGCCATGGACAGCGCCCGAAAGCACCGCCGCGTGGCCATCGGGTGACCAGGGATTGTCGATTGACGAATGTCGATTGTCGATTGTCGATTGGCATCTGCTCCGGGAGCACCCGACCCGGGGACAGCCTCAATCGGAAATCGCAAATCGACAATCGACAATCGACAATCGTTACAGCTTCCACGCCTTCGCGAAGGCCTCGAAAGACCGATCGTAGGTCTTCTCGACCTGCGGCGGGAAGCAGCATCCGGGCAGTTGCCTGCTGGCCAGGTGCGAGGCGATGCACTCGCAGCACACGCCCCGATTGCCGCAACTGTTGTACGTACACGCACAGTCGGCGGCGTTCTGTCGCTTCCTGCACTCCACGGCGTCACCTCCAAAAAGGACAATCCCTTCGAGGCGGGAGCGCCCATCCCAGGCGCAGCGGTATTCCAACCGCCTCGGCGGCCGAATGCAAGGGCCGGCCCCGGCCCCCCCGCGGACCATTCACTCGTTGGCCGGGTGCGGCCGGGACGCCAGCGCCTGCGCCACCGCCTGGTCCATTTGCTCGTCGGGGGCGCCCTGGTACAGGAGCGTGCCGCCGCCGTCGAAGACCAGGGCCTGGGGGATGTGGGTGAGCCTCACCTCCGGCACCAGGGCCATCGAGACGATGGTGTAGGCGACCCCGGTCCGCCGGACGACGGCCAGGGCCTCGTCCTTGGCCGAGGCACCGACGTGGGCGCCGATCACGACCAGCCCGTCGCGGCCGTGGCGGTCCTGGAGCTGACCCAGGTGCGGCATCGACCGGATGCACGGTGGGCAGTTGTAGCCCCAGAACTCCAGCAGCACGACCTTGCCGCGCAGGTCCGCCGGCCCGACCCGCGGGCCCGACCAGACCTCGCCCAGGCGGGTCCGCCCGAGGCGGGAAACGTCCCAGGAATCGACCTCGGCCTCATCCGAGGCGGGAGCCGTCGCCGGGGCCGTCGCGGGAGCGGTCGCCGGGGCGGTCGTCGGGGAGGCCCAGAGAGGGAAAACAGCCAACATCGCCAGCACAGCGGCTGGAACAGAATGCTTCGTCATGGCGCCTGCGAATCCTCCAGGAGCAAGAAACCACATTCAACCGCCCCGCGCCGAAGCGGGCGCGAGGACGAGTGTTCGTACGGGGCAGGAAGATGGAGGGTTCACCGCTTGCGAGCGAGAAAGGCCCCAATCCATCCGGCGGACAGTGCCGCCAGCGTGGACGGCTCGGGCACCGCGGCGGCGCCCGCGGGCTGCGTGGCAGCGCCGTAGTTGTCGGCCAAGACCACCAGGTCGGCGATTCCGACGACGCCGTCGCCGTTGAAATCGCCCCGTCCCCAGTCCGCGCCCGCCTCCAGACCGTAGCCGTCCGCCAGGATCGTCAGATCGATCAGACCCACCTTCCCGTCCAGGTTCGCGTCGCCACGGAAGAACTGCTTGGGCTCGCCGCCATTCAGGTAGTACAGGTTCAGCCTGCCGCCGATCCACCCGCCGGGCTCCATGACCAGGTCATGGACGTACAGCGCCTCCACGCCCCCGTGAAGCTGATTGCCGTACTCGTCCACAAGCTCGATGGCGCTGCCCACGTGCAGGGCGCCAAAGATCATGCTCTTGGGCGCGATCGGCTCCCAAACGGCCGGGTCGGCCCCGAGGTCGATGGCATCCACTTCGACCCGCGCCGTCTTCTCGCTGGGCAGGAAACGCATCGTCACGCGATTCCACATTGACACCAGCTCCAGAGCGGCGTTCTTCAGATCGGCGCCGACCATCCGGAACTCCAACGCGTCCCCTGGACTTATGCCCGATTCGCATTGGACGAAAAGCTCGTCGGTCACGGTCACCATTCCCGGACCGCCAAGAATGCCCCCCTGCAAATGAAGGCGATCGACCTCCAAGGCGCCGCCGCCAACGTGATACCAGATCCCAGCGACGATCGCACTACTGCCGCATTCTTCCTGCCAGTCGCCTCCCTTCAATCCCTGTTGGGTCAGCGGGTTCCCTTCGTAAGAGCCCCCCGAGGGGTGGACCCCCGGCTTCCTGGCCTCAACTCGCAGGGAGTACTCGTTGGAGTTGGGATCATAGACGATCCCGCCTGCGTCGTAGCGCAGGGACGCCTGGGAAGCGGCGTTGATCGCCTGCGCCACCTCTACCATCGAGTAGCTCCGCCCGTGCTCGAAGAGGATGGGCCCTATGGCCGGCAGGCTGCCGAAGCCGAAGGTGATCTGCCCGTCGCCGCCTTTCCCGTCGCCGCCGATCAACCAGCCAGGCAGGTTCGGATTCGAGGTCCGGGCCGAGCTCTCCAGATGCTGCAGGAAGTCGTCGCGCTTCACCCTGGCCACCTGAACCAGCCCGGCCTGGACAGATGACCCGGGGGTCTGCTCGAAGTAGGCCGAGCACGGGAGGATGATGATCTCCCCAGCCGAGAGGCTGGCCCCGGGGAAGACAGTGTATGCCCCGTTTGACCGCTGCTCGATGGTCAGTGCGCCCGAGATCGTGACGTGTCCGGACCAATGATGGACCGAGGGCATGCCATCGCTGTACAGGGACAGGCTGGACAGCGCGGTGGAACCGTTGATCTCAGGAGTACTGTACGTGCAGAGGTAGGCGTCGTCATCCGGCTTGGGCACGCCGGCGGACCAGTTGGCGGGGTCGAACCAATCCCAGAACTGCCCGTTCCCGGGCAGACCCGTGGTTTCGCCTGCCCGGACGGGCCGGAGAGCAACGCCCCCGAGAATGGCGGCGGCGGCAGCCACCCAGAGCACGAATCGATACGACACCCTACCATGGAATCCGTTCCGCCCGTAGAACATGTCTGTCTCCCTACTCTTCCCTGAGTGAGGTCGCCGAGACGCCCCCGGCGGCACTGGTACCCTGTCCGATTGCGGACACCGATCCTATCGGCTGAGCCCGCCGAACGCCATGAGCGAGTCCACTCCTTTCACTACACCGGGCCCGACCCGGACGTCAGGCGGCGTTCCAGGGTGGCCAGGGCGGAAATGGCCTCGCGGATCTCCTTGATCTCCACGCGGGGGCTCTTGCCTTCGCTGATGGCGACGATGGACAGCCCCCGCACCTCCGCCGGCCCGCCGCCGGGGGCCTCCTGGGACAGGATTCGCATTTCCAGGTCGGTCGGGAAGGCCAGGGTCGTCAATGCTTCCTCCGCCACGAGTCTATCCTCGCCGCCGTCGGTGCTTGCGAGCGAGGAAGGCTGCAATGCATCCGGCCGTCAGCACCGCCAGGGCCGACGGCTCGGGCACCGCGGCGGCGCCCGCGGGCTGCGTGGCAGCGCCGTAGTTGTCGGCCAAGACCACCAGGTCGGCGATTCCGACGACGCCGTCGCCGTTGAAATCGCCCCGTGCCCAGTCCACGTCACCCCGCAGCCCATAGCCGTCCGCCAGGATCGTCAGATCGATCAGACCCACCTTCCCGTCCAGGTTCGCGTCGCCGCGGAAAAACTGCTTGGGCTCGCCGCCATTGAGGTAATACAGGTTCAGCCCGCCGCCGATCCACCCGCCCGGCTCCATGACCAGGTCATGGACGTACAGCGCCTCCACGCCGCCGTGAAGCTGATTGCCGTACTCGTCCACAAGCTCAATGGCGCTGCCCACGTGCAGGGCGCCGAGGATCATGCTCTTGGGCGCGATCGGCTCCCAAACGCCCAAGTCGGCCCCGACGTCGATCGAGTCCACTTCCACCCGCGCCGTCTTCCCGCTGGGGAGGAAACGCATTGTCACGCGATTCCAATATGACGCCAGCTCCAGAGCGGTATTCCTCAGATCGGCGCCGATCATCCGCAATTCAGTCGCCCTCCACGGAACCAAGTTCGCCCCGTAGGAAAACAACAGTTCGCCGGTCACGGTGACCGTGGTCAGGTCGGACAGATACAGGGCTCCCCCCAGGACATGAAGACGTTCAACCTCCAAGGCGCCGCTTACATCACAGTCACCCAACATGCCGGCGGAACCCACGACCCCGGCATACTCGTTCCAGTTTCCTGCCGTCATCCCCTGTTGGGTCAGCGGGTTCCCTCCGTAAGGACCCCACCAAGCCTCCACCCCTGGCTTCCTGGCCTCGACGCGCAGGAAGTACTCGTTGGAGTCGGAGTCATAGACGATCCGGGCTGCGTCATAGCGCAGGGACGCCTGGGAAGCGGCGTTGATCGCCAGGGCCACTTCCTTCATCGAGTAGCTGCGTCCATGCTCGAAGACGACGGGGCCGATGGCCGGCAGTGCACCGAAGCGGCAGGTCATCTGCCCGTCGCCGCCTTTCCCGTCACCCCCGATCAGCCAGCCAGGCAGATTCGGGTTGGGGGTTCCAACGTTATGCTGAACCCGTTGCCGCACGAACCTCTTCTCCCAGTCTTCTCTGCCCACCTGAAACAGGCCGGCATGGACCGAGCCGCCCTCGTACAGCGAGAAAAAACTCCCGGTATTGTGGACATGAATCTCCCCGGCCGAGAGGCTGGCCCCGGAGAGTATATCGTAGTATCCCCAGTCGCCGACTGCCTCTGCGCTGCCCACAGTCAACGCGCCCGAAATGGTAACGTCTCCGGACGAGTGATAGACAGAAGTGCCATGGCCGCTCACGAACAAGTTGGACAGCGCGGTTGACCCGTTGATCCCCAC